>CACFJR010000011.1 GCA_902566755.1 uncultured Pelagibacteraceae bacterium | reverse complement strand
TTGAACAATAATTTTCCACTGGCATGTGATTTACCTTTGTCGTGATCAAAAAATACACCAGGGCTTCTGTGCATTTGATTAACTACTACACGCTGAACACCATTCGTAATAAAAGTACCACTGTTAGTCATCATCGGGACTTCTCCCATGTAAACTTCTTGTTCTTTTGCTGACAAAATATCTTTAGTGTTATTTTCTTGATTTATTTCGTAAACAACTAAACGTAGATTACATTTAAGTGCTGAAGAGTAAGTAAGACCCCTCTGTATGCATTCTTCTACATCAAATTTGGGTTTCTCTAATCTGTAGCTTATGTATTCTAATGTTGCTTTGTCGTTAAGATCCTCTATCGGAAAAATACTTTTAAATACACGGTCAAAACCCTTGACAAACTGTGGAGCTACATCTTCTTTATAATCTGTCAACTCTTTATATGAATTCTTTTGAACTTCTATTAGGTTGGGTATTGATAAGCTTTCTTTTAATTTGCCAAAGTTTTTTCTAATATTTTTTTTTTTAGTAAAAGATAATTGCATTTATTCCAACTGCTTTAAAAAAATTAAAACAGCCTATAATTTTTTAATACTTTATTTAAGCTCTACTTTAGCGCCAGCTGCCTCAAGTTTTTTCTTCATCTCTTCGGCATCTTTTTTGCTTACACCAGATTTAATTTCTTTTGGTGCACCCTCAACTAAGTCTTTAGCTTCTTTTAAACCAAGTGCTGTAACTGCTCTAACTTCTTTAATAACGTTAATTTTTTTATCCCCTGCTGAAGCTAGTACAACCGTAAATTCACTTTTCTCTTCTGCAGGTGCTCCTCCAGCTGCCGCTCCTGCTGCTGGTGCTGCAACTGCTGCTGCTGCAGTAACACCCCATTTCTCTTCAAGTTGTTTTGATAGTTCTGCTGCTTCTACAACAGTTAATTTTGATAGTTCGTCTATGATTTTATTTAAGTCCGCCATATTAAATATGTCCTAAGTTATTTTTTTGATTTTTCGAGCGCTAAAATAGCGATTTTTGAGCCAGGTGCAAGCAAAATACTTGCGATTTTTTGTGCTGGAGAGCTTAAAATACCAACGATTTTTGCTCTTGCCTCGTCTAGTGTCGGTAAAGTTGCAATATTTTTAACACCTGCAACATCTAATAGATCCTTACCCATTATACCACCAAGAATTTTTAGATTTTGATTCTCTTTTGAAAAATTAGTTAAAATTTTTGCTGAAGTTATTGCGTCATCTGACATTGCAACAGCTGTTGGTCCTGAGAATAAATTTGATAAATCTTTTCTGCTAGTTTTTTCCAATGCTAATTTTGTTATTCTATTTTTTGTTATTTTAAATTGAATTCCGTGTTCACGCATTTTTTTTCTTAAGTCATCAAGTTGTTTTACTGTTAAGCCTTGATAATGTGCGACAATAACAGCTTCTGCTTTGTCTAGCTGAGAAGACATCTCGCTAATGTAAACTTGTTTTTTTTCTTTGCTCATCATAATTAAAAGCTCTTTTCTAATTTAATTTTATATGAAACACCCATAGTGGAAGTAATATAAGTAGATTTAATTAAATCACCTTTAATTGTAAGGTTTGATTTTTCTTTCTCGAGTGAACTAATGACTGCATTGAAATTTTTGATTAATTTTTCGTCAGAAAAAGATTTTTTTCCTATACTGAGGCCAATGTTTCCGTCTTTGTCGTTTTTTAATTCGACTTGACCAGCTTTTGCATTCTTAACTGCTTCGCCGATTTTTTCTGTGACTGTTCCCAACTTAGGATTAGGCATTAAACCTTTAGGTCCTAAAACTTTACCTAACTTTGATAATTTAATCATCATAGATGATGAGCAAATTAATTTTTCAAAATTCATTTCTCCATTTTTTATTTTTTCAATTAAGTCATCCCCACCAACGAGATCTGCACCAGAGTCCTTTGCCTCTTTTAATTTTCCTTCCTCGCATACAACAGCAACTTTTACTTTTTTGCCTGTACCGCTTGGAAGATTAACCATAGATCTTAAATTAATTTCATTTTTTTTTTGCTTGTTGTTAATTAGAATATTTATATCAAGAGACTCATCAAACTTTGTAGTACAATTTCCCTTAACTTTAGATAATAAATTATTTATGGGCTCAGCCTTTAAAATATTCGTATTTTTTGGGAGTTTTTTAAATCTTTTTGAACTCATTAATCTTTTACCTCAATACCCATTGATCTTGCAGAGCCAGCTATTATTTTAACAGCCTCTTCTAAATCATGAGCGTTTAAATCAACCATTTTCTTTTTAGCTATTTCTTCTGCTTGTTTTTTTGTAATTGATGCAACGATATTTCTTCCTGGTTCTTGTGAACCACTTTTTAATTTTGCTGCTTCTTTTATAAAGTGCGATGCAGGAGGTGATTTTATAATGAAATCAAATTTTTTATCTTTATAAACAGTTATTACTACAGGGACTGGTTTGCCCATAAAGTTTTTTGTTTTTTCATTAAAAGCTTTACAAAATTCCATAATATTTATACCTCTTTGACCTAAAGCAGGTCCAACTGGAGGTGCAGGATTAGCTTGACCTCCATTTATTTGTAACTTTACATATCCACTTATTTCTTTTTTAGCCATTAGCTTACTTTCTCAATTTGATTAAATTCTAAATCTACAGGAGTTGGTCTTCCAAAAATAGAAACTGAAACTTTTACTCTTGATTTATCCTCATCGATATCCTCAATCATACCAGAGAAGGATGCAAAAGGACCGTCCACAACTTGAACTTTTTCACCTACAGAATAATCTATTGTTGATTTCGATTGCGCAACACCATCTTTGATTTGACCTAAAATTTTTTCAATTTCCTTATCTGATACAGGGACGGGAATGCCCTTGCTCCCTAAAAATCCACTTACTTTTTTTATACCCTTAATCATATGGTAAATATTGTTATCCATCTCGCTCTTAATTAACACATATCCCGGAAAATACTTCTTTTTTCTTTGAACTCTTTTACCTCGTTTTACTTCGGTTACGTCATGAGTTGGAACTACAATTTCCTCAAATTTATCAGATATTTTAGCTTTATCAGCCTCTTCTTTAATTAGTTGAGCTACTTTATTCTCAAAGCTTGAGTGTGATTGAATGATATACCAGTTTTTCATTAAAGTCCTATGTTAAGAATAATATCTAAAAAAAATTTATAAAATTGATCAATTAATAAAAAAAATAATGATGCAATTATTGCCATTATCGCAACCATTATAGTTCCTTGAACAGTTTCTTTGCCAGTTGGCCAAGTAACTTTAAAAGCTTCTTGTTTTACCTCTTGAAAAAACTTTAATGGGTTTTTCATTTTATTCTCCTAGTTTTGGCAGGAGCGGAGGGAATCGAACCCCCAACCTCCGGTTTTGGAGACCGGCGCTCTACCAATTGAGCTACACTCCTAAAGGAGTTTACTCTATAATTTTTGTAACTACTCCTGCACCTACAGTTCTTCCACCTTCTCTGATCGCAAAATTTAGTTTTTCGCTCATAGCAATAGGTGTAATTAATTTAACTGTAAATTTAGCATCATCACCTGGCATTACCATTTCAGTTCCTGAAGGTAATTCTACTTCACCAGTAACGTCTGTAGTTCTAAAATAAAACTGTGGCCTATATTTAGTAAAGAAAGGAGTATGTCTTCCGCCCTCTTCTTTTTTCAAAACATATGCCTGAGCTTCAAATTTTGTGTGAGGAGTTACTGAACCCGGTTTACACAATACTTGACCTCTCTCTACGTCGGTTCTTTCAACACCTCTTAGTAATGCACCAATATTATCTCCAGCTTCTCCAGTATCCAGAATTTTTCTAAACATTTCTACACCAGTACAAACTGATTTTTTTGTGTCTCTGATACCTACTATTTCGATTTCTTCACCAGTTTTTACAACACCTTGCTCAACTCTTCCTGTAACAACTGTACCTCTACCTGAAATTGAGAATACATCTTCAACAGGCATTAAAAAAGGTTTGTCTTTAGGTCTGTCTGGTTGAGGAATAAAATCATCTACAGCTTTCATAAGTTCCATGATCGCATTCTTTCCTATTGCATCATCTTTACCTTCTACAGCTGCTAGTGCTGAACCTTTAATTATTGGAGTTTTGTCTCCTGGAAATTTATATGAAGTTAATAATTCTTTTATCTCCTCTTCAACTAAGTCTATCATTTCTTTATCATCAACCTGATCAACTTTATTTAAGAAAACTACAATTGCAGGAACACCAACTTGTCTTGCTAAAAGAATGTGTTCTTTGGTTTGTGGCATAGGACCGTCAGCAGCATTAACAACTAAAATTGCTCCATCCATTTGTGCTGCACCCGTAATCATATTTTTTACATAGTCAGCATGACCTGGGCAGTCTACGTGTGCATAGTGTCTTTTTTCAGTTTCATACTCAACGTGTGCAGTTGAAATTGTAATACCTCTCTCTTTTTCTTCGGGGGCTTTATCAATTTGATCGTAAGCTGTGAACTGTGCTCCACCTTTTTCTGATAATACTTTTGTTATAGCCGCAGTTAAAGTTGTTTTACCGTGGTCTACATGTCCAATTGTACCAATGTTACAATGTGGTTTACTCCTATTAAATTTTTCTTTCGACATTCTTTTATCCTTACTTTTCTTTTTTTTTAATAATTTGGAGCGGGTAAAGGGAATCGAACCCTTACATCCAGCTTGGAAGGCTAGCGTTCTACCATTGAACTACACCCGCAAAACCAAGTTAACACTCCAATTGTTAAAGTTTTTTTAAATGGTGGAGGGGGAAGGATTCGAACCTTCGAAGACCGAAGTCAACGGGTTTACAGCCCGCCCCATTTGACCGCTTTGGTACCCCTCCTAAAATATAGGGGAAAGCGCCCCCTTGTTCAAAAAACCTTTAAACAACAGGGGTTTTATATATTTTTATTAAACAATTGCAATATGTGAAATAATAAGAAAATACTAAAAAAATTAAGTAAAAAAGCAGAAAATATGACAAATACAAACTTTTTTATAGTTGGAAAGCATCCCGTAATAGAGGCGCTGAAAAATCCTCAAAGAAAGGTATTAAGGCTTTTTTTAACTGAGGAGAGTAAAAAGAATATTCACAGGATAAGCCCAAATAAAAACTTAATTAAGGACGTGAGGGTTTTTTTTAAAACAAAAAAAGAATTGGATAAGTACTGTAAAAATGAACAAATTCTACATCAGGGATATGTAGCAGAAGTCGAAAAACTAGAAGAAAAAAATTTAAAAGAATTTATTAAAACTAAAAACAATATAACTTTGGTTTGCTTGGATGGAGTAACGGACCCAAGAAACATTGGTTCTGTTATAAGAAGTGCCGCATCATTTAATATTGATGGAATTATTGTTAAAGAAAGATTATTCCCTGAAAACAGTAAATCAATGTATAAAGCAAGCTCTGGGTCAATTGAGTACTCAAATATTTTTAAAGTAGCTAATATAAATAGTACTTTAAAATTTCTTAGAGAAAAAAATTTTTGGGTTTATGGTTTTTCATCAGATGGTAACGAAGATTTCACAAATTATGACTGGAAAGGTAATAATATTTTATTGTTTGGATCTGAAGGAGATGGATTAAAAGAAAAAACTTCAAAATATATTGATTACCCAGTTAAAATTAAAATAAACGATAAAATTGAAAGTTTAAACATAGCAAACAGTGCGTCTGTTGTCTTTTTTCATATAAACAAGGCAAAAAAAATCTTGATTAGTGACTAAATTATTATAAAAAAAGTGTATGCCCTTGTAGCTCAGCTGGTAGAGCAATTGATTTGTAATCAATAGGTCCGCGGTTCGAGTCCGTGCGGGGGCACCATCGCTTTTTAGACGATATCAATATCAGGTAAGGGGAAAATTAACTTTGTATTTTTATTCAAATACTTTCTTTCTTTTTGAACTATAAAACTTTTAAAATGCCAAGGTAAGACTAGAAGATAATCTGGACTCAAAGAACGAGCTTTTTTTTCAGAAATGATTTTTATTTTAGATCCTGGGGTATACCTATTAAATTTAAATTTATTAACTTCAGCAATATATGGGACTAAATTTGAATTTATGTTGCAATATTGTAATATTATATTTCCTTTTGTAGAAGCGCCGTATCCGATTACCTTTTTTTTTGAATCTTTTAGATTCAATAAAAGATTTCTAAAAATTTTTTTATGTTTTTCTACATTCGCATAAAAATTTTTAAAAGTCTTTACTGAATTATAGCTAAATAATTCTTCTTTTTTAATTAACCAATTTATTAATCTTTTAGTCTCTTCGTATAAATGATTATTTTTTTTAGCAACAGTTAAAGCAAAACTACCACCATTTACATCATTAAATTCAAGATCAATAATTTTAAAACCGACTTTATCAAATATATATTTAATGGATTTTAAAGAATAATATTCTAGATGTTCATGACAAATCGTGTCATAAGAATTATTTTTAAGCATCATCGGCATATAACTTTGCTCTAAATGCCATAAACCATTATTATCTAAAACTTCATAAACATCTTCTGCAAACTTAATCGGGTTATCTAAATCATAAAACATGGAAATTGACGTGACTAGTTTAGCTTTTTTATTAAATTTATTGATGATCAAGTCTTTATCAAAAAAATTTGGTAATTTTTTAATATCTTTTCTATAAAATTTACCAAGTTTTTTTATTGTAGGATCAACACCAACTAAATTAAATTTATTTGGAAAAAACTTTAAAAAACTTCCGTCGTTACTTCCAATATCAATTATAATATCACCCTTAATTAAATTTATTAATTTTCTGAGATTTAAAGATTTTTTGTATAAGTGTTCTAACATTGAATTATTCAAAGAAGACATGTACCCGTAATTATCACCATACATGACACTGGGATTAAAAGAATCTTCTAATTGTAGAAGGCCACAGTTGTTACAATAGACCATTGAAAGTTTGCCCGATGGAACTTTTTTTTGATTAGCTGTTTTAGGAAAAATGCCTGATAGTTTTTGTAAACCCAAACTAAAAACTTTAACCAATTTAGTTGATTGGCAAGATCTGCAGTTTTTTAATCTCATATTGATTGTTAATTGCTTTTATACAATAATCGATTTTAATGGATAGTAAAAAAATAATTATTACAGGGGCATTAGGTCAAGATGGTAAGATATTATCTAAAATATTAGTAAAAAAAGGCTATAGTGTATTTGGATTTATAAACAAAAATTTAAATTCTAAAGTCAAAAAAGTTAAATATAAAAAAATAAATCTTAAAAATGCTCAAAATTTTAAAAAGGAATTGAATATAATTAAACCGACCCATGTAGTGCATTTTGGATCTAGTAATCCATCATATGAAAGTAAAAGTAATTTTTACAGAGAAAACTTTAAATGTGCAAAAAACATTATTGACTCAATAATTTCTGTAAATACAAACATAAAATTTATTTTTCCAAATTCATCTCAAATTTTTATCAAAAAGAAAATTGTAACTGAAAATGATAAATTTGTAATTTCTAATTCATATACCAAATTTAGAATTAATATTTTTCAATATATGAAATCTATGAAGGAAAAAAAAAAATTCAATTTTACCAATTTAATACTTTTTAATCATGACTCAAAGTTCAGAGATAAAAGATTTTTATTACCAAGAATAATTCGAGGGGTAAAAAGAAAAAAAATTACTTTTTTGACAAAAATTTATAAAGAAAATCTTACTGGAGATTTTTCTCACGCAGAGGACATTTGTGATGCTATCTATTTATTAATTAAAAAGAATACAAATTATGATAATCTAATTCTATCATCCAAGAAGGTAACCAGAATAAATAATATTATATTGTATCTCTTGAAGAAACATCTACCAGGCCAAAAAATTCAGACAAAAACTAAAATAAATAATGACTATATTATAGGCAATAATTCCTTAGCCAAAAAAGAATTGAGATGGAAAATTAAAAAAAATATTTTTGTAGCAATAGATGAAATGGCTAATTAAATGAAAAAAAAATATCTTATAATCATACCAACATACAACGAAAAAAAAAATGTTAAAACAATCCTGAAGAATATTAAAAAAAACTGTAAATTTATTCATTACGTTCTTTTTGTAGATGATAACTCAACTGACGGAACAAAAGAAATATTGAGTAATCTTAGAAATAAAAGATTAACTGTTATTAATAGAGAAAAAAAATTAGGCGTAGGATCCGCCCATAAAGTTGGTATTTCCTATGGGTATAAAAAAAAATTTGATTTTATAATTACAATGGATTGTGATGGAACACATAATCCAAAATATATAAATAAAATTTTAAAGTTAGCAAAAAAAAATGATTTAGTTACCACTAATCGATTTATAATGAAAAATTCTTTATTAAATTGGGATCTCCATAGGAAATATCTAACTACATTTAGACATTTATTTGTAAAATTTATGTTTAATATAAATTTAGACTCATCTGGTGCTTTTAGATGTTACAACACAAAAAAAGTTAAATTAGACGATATATTGCAATCAAAAAATGATAGTTATTCTTTTTTTACGGAGAGTATTATTATACTTTCATTGAAGAAATACAAAATTGCTGAAATTCCTGTCTTACTTCCTAAGAGATTTTCTGGCTCTTCTAAAATGAGATTAGCTGACGTCTGTTATGGTTTTTTTTATACTGTATTTATTTTTTTAAAAATAAAATTACTTTTTTATTAAAAGTCTAATTCTCAATCTTACTTTAAAAAAAAATAATATGTCATATTAATATAAAATTTATGGTAGGAAGATGATCAATAAAATTATAAAATATAATCTTAATGAATTTAAATACAAATTTTAATTTTGAGGAGGTTAAATACAAACTTGAAATTTATCCTCTGTGTTTAATATGAACAACAATAAAATAATTAAATTTTTCTTAGTCATAAATCTATTAATTTTTATCTCTGGTTATTTCATTGGATTTAAAAAACCATTCTGGATAGATGAAATTGTATCAATTAATTATGGGTCAGATTTTTCTTTTTTAAGTCTTAATGAAATCTTTACTCAAGATCCTCATTCACCCTTTTTTTATTTTTTATTATTCTTGGGACAAAAGATTTTAGAGGTTTTTTCAGATGGGGATACTTTTAATCTTTATTATTTAAGACTTATTAATATCTTAGGTTTTATACCAATTTATTATTCATATTTGTTAATCAAAAGAAAAAGTGACAGAATTAATTTAGATATAAACATATTTATCCTTTTATTAATTTCGAGTAATTATTTTTTTCATTATGTTCTAGATCTAAGAATGTATTTTTTACTTCTTAGTTTTTCATTGTTAGTTAACGTAATAAATCTAATTGATACAGTTGAAAATGAAAATAAAATTATTTTTTTGTTATCTTCAATTTTTCTATCTATGCTTCATGTGTATGGTCTTACAATATCAATGAGCATTTTAGTTTTTAGATTAATTAAAAACACTTATTTAAAAGACACAAAAAAACGTAATCTTAATGTAATTTTTATAATTGCTTTATTATCTATTTTTGTATTTTTTTATTTTCCATCAATTTTTAATGATGAGAATATGAAAATGTTTAGGTGGATTAAGAATAGTCTATGGTATTATAGAATATTTATAGAATGGACTTTTCCAACTTTAGTTTTAATCTTTTCAGCTGGTACAGTATTATTCATCAATTTTAAAAAAAAAATTTTTATAAAGGAAAATATAAAAGAATTTTTTCAAAGTAATTTTTTTCATGAAACAATTTCTTTAGCAGCACCAGCAATTATTTTAATGATGGTAGTTTTAACTATTTCTTTTTTATTTATTCCTATTGTTCATTATAGGAACTTAATAGTAATTTATCCAAATCTAGTTTTATTCGCTTCAATATTATCCATATTTTTGATCGACTCAAAAAAATATAAAATATTTTTTTCTATTTTCTTAATATTTGTAACTTTAATAAATATAAATTTTTATTTTAAAAATATGATTAAAACCCACGAAAATATTGAATGGGTTGTAAAAAAAACTTTTACCAAAAATTGTGCTTATATTCCTGTGTATTTTAATGATAACAGCAGCGATAAACTTTCACCTTTATTAGATGATATTATTAACATGTATTCTAAATATAAAAGGCCGATTTTATCACTTACAGAACTTAATGTTAATAAATACAAAGAAATAGAAAAAATAAATAAGTTTTGTAAAATTCATATTTTCAGTTTTCATACAAGAAATTTTGAAAAAAATTTAGATTATTTGACAAATAAAAATAATTTAAAAGTTAAAATAATATATGCACCAAATGTTATGATAAAATCAAGTAAAGCTGGCGCCATTGGTTATCTAAATCAAGAGAGTTTAAAGTAATTGTTAGATTAATTTATCTCTCTTCTTAATTGTTCAAGCTTAATTTTTTTTTGAAGACTACTATTTGAGTCATATAAAAGATTAAATTTAACATTGTTATCAGTTCTTACAATAATATTTTTGGCATTTCTTACTTCAATATTATCAGCTACTGCACTTACCGGTCTTTTTTTTGGATTTAAATTTTTTATTACTATTTTTGATCTATCACTTACTATTTTACCTTTCCATCTTCTTGGTCTAAATGGACTTATTGGAGAAATTGATAATTTTTTAGAGTTCAGGCTAAGTATTGGACCATGAACAGATAAATTATAAGCAGTACTACCTGCGGGAGTTGATACAAGCACGCCATCTGAAATCAATTCTTTAATTATTTGTTTTGATCCGTAATTAATTGATAATGAAGCTGCCTGTCTACTTTGTCTCAAAATTGATACTTCATTAATTGCCAAATGCTTTTTAATATTGTTCATATTATTTTTGACTATCATCTCTAATGGTGAAATTGAAATTATTTTTGATTTACTAAAATTTTTCATAAAATTCTTTGTAGAAAATTTATTCATTAAAAAGCCGTAGTTACCAGAATTAACACCATAAAAAAATCTTTTTGAATTTTTATTTTTTTTTAAGGTTTGAAGCATAAAACCATCCCCTCCAATCACTATTGTTATACTTAAATTTTTTACTTTTATTTTTTTTAGTATTTTTGACAAAGACTTTCTAATTCTCTGAGATCTTAAATTTTTATCTGAAATAATTTGAATATTACTCATTTTAGTGGTGCCCTCGGCCAGACTCGAACTGGCACTCCCAAAAGGGCAAGGATTTTAAGTCCTTTGTGTCTACCAATTTCACCACGAGGGCATGAGTTATTTTCATTAGTGTTTATGCTAATATTTATAATTGAACAAGTCTAATAAGTAAATTTTATAATTTTCTAAAGTGCAAATATTAGAAACCAATAAGATATTAAACCTGATGCAATTGTAAGAATTACGTTTCTTGAAAAAAATCCAACAATTACTGCTGTAAGAGCGCCATAAATTTTAGGATCTGTAATAACTACTAATGTTCCATAATCATCAAAAAGAACACCTGGAAAAATTATAGACGGAAAAACAACTGAAGGTACATAATTTAAAATTTTTCTAAAATTTTCATTAAAAATATCTTTATTTATTAGTGTAATCATTCCCATTCTAGTAAAGTAAGTAATAAACCCTGCAATGAATATCGAAGTCCAAGTCATTTTTTAAATTTTAATATTAGATAAGCTGCAAATAAACCAATTAATGGTGAAATCAAAATGTAGGATTTAAATGGTGCGTTATAAAAAAAAGTTGCTGCCAAACCTGAAATAATTATCACCATTAAATGATCTAACTTTCTTAGTTCATTAATAATAATTGCTATAAAAGTTAAGGGAATTGCAAATTCTAATCCCAATTCCTCTGGCACTATAGATCCGAGAAATATTCCTAAAATTGTAGCGACTTGCCAACAAAGCCAAAGTGTTATCCCAGAACCCATTAAATGATAATAATTAAATGGTTGCTCCTTATTCTTTTTTAAATAAATGTTTGAAACTGCAAAACCTTGATCAACAATGAAATACGAAATGAAAATTTTTTTTATTAGTGACAATTTATTTAGGTATTCAGATAAAACTGCTCCATAAAGAAAATGTCTAGAATTTATTACCCCAACTGAAGTGATAGCGATAAGAGATGATGCGCCACCTGATAACAATTGTAAAAAAACAATTTGTGAAGCTCCACCAAATATAATTAACGATGTTGCGTAAGTCATTATTGGATCAAAACCTAATTCGATACCAATTGCACCAAAGATTATTCCAAAGGGAATTACTGAAAGCAAATGAGGAGATACATCAAAAAAACCTATCTTAAAGATTTGAAATTTTGACGACATTTTAACCTTTTAAGGCTTCGACTAAAAATTTTGGATCTAAATCACAGTCTTTATAACCTTGCTTAATGATATTTAAATATCTTGTGCTTGGATATTTAAAAGGTGACTTTTTTTGCATTGAATATACCATCACATCCCTACCCTCATACTTAAAAAATATTTTTTTATAAAGAATAGGAAAATCTTCATATTTATCGAGACAAGATTCATCTTTCTCAGTAATTTCATATAAAGCTCCTTGTACACTAGATCCTTTTTTATAATCGATATCCGCTACACGTAAATCACTTCTAAAAGTTAATTGATAATCTTGAAGAACATATTTTTTTAAATATTTGCAACCAGAACATCTTTTTTTCATCTGTTCTTGATGAAGATTACTACCATAAGCAAAATATAACATTATACCTCGTTTACTATTTGAATTTTTTGTTTTGCGACAAATTTCAAAATTTCATTATTACAAGTATCAATTTTAGTTTTATCAGTAGATCTTACAACAATAGAAACACCTAGTTTTCCTGCACGAAAAAATGGATAGCTTCCTATTTCAACATCCTGATATTTATTTTGAACTTGGGTTAAAGATTTCGCAATTTCGCTTTCAACAGTTCTGAGATTAATTGTATGACTTAAAATTGGAGCACCACCCCTTATCAAATGATCTAAACCTCCAAGCATTGATTTTAGGATTGAAGGTACTCCCGGTAATGAGAAAACATTTTCAATATAAAATCCTGGGGCGCCACTTGTAGGATTTAATATGAGTTTTGCAGTCATTGGCATCATTGCCATCTTTTTTCTACCTTCACTAAATTCACTTGGCTTATAATATTTTTCTAATATTGAAAAAGCTTCCTTGTGATAACCGTATTCTATATTGAATGCTTTTGATACTGATTCAGCTGTGATGTCATCATGTGTTGGACCTATTCCACCTGTTGTAAAAACATATGAAAATTTATTTTTAAAAGTATTTATCGTTTCAATAATATCTTTTTCAACGTCTGGTATTATTCTTACCTCCTTTACTTGAACACCTAAAGAATTCAACCACAAAGATAACGTGCTTGTATTTGTGTCTTTAGTTCTTCCAGAAAGAACTTCATTTCCAATTATGATTATGCCTGCATTTATTTCTTTTTTATTTTTCATATACAAATATAAATTAATAAACATGAAATTTACCAATACTTTAATCAAAGGCAAATTAATCAAGCGGTATAAAAGATTTTTTGTTGATATCAAAGTAAATAATTCAAAGATTACTGCGCATTGTCCTAACACTGGCTCAATGATGGGTCTTTTAGAACCAGGAAATACAGTCTTCATTTCTGAAAATAACGATCCAAAAAGAAAACTTAAATTTACTTTAGAAATGATCAAGTCTAACAAACGTATGGTTGGTGTTAATACCCATAGGGCAAATAAAATAGTGCTTGATGGTCTTAACAAAAAGTTAATTAAAGAATTAAAAAATGTTAAGGAAATAAAACCAGAATTTAAATATTCAAGTGATACTAGGTTTGATTTTTTGTGTGATAAAAATTTAGTCGAAGTAAAAAATGTAACCCTATTAAGAAATCAAGATATTGCTGAATTTCCAGA
Organism: uncultured Pelagibacteraceae bacterium; assembly: GCA_902566755.1. Lineage (GTDB taxonomy): Bacteria > Pseudomonadota > Alphaproteobacteria > Pelagibacterales > Pelagibacteraceae > Pelagibacter. The sequence goes on along the minus strand of CACFJR010000011.1, from coordinate 24,771 downwards.
TGCGGTAACATCTAGAGGTTCAAAACATTTAATTAAATTAGCTGAATCAATTAAAAAAGGCTATAAACCATTTGTCTTATTTTTAACTCAAATTGAAGGTATAAATAATTTCAAAATAGCTAAAGACATTGACGCTGAGTACTATAATAACTATTTAAAAGTAAAAAAAATCGGTGTTAAGTTTTTAGCTTATAGATGTAAATTAAACGATAAAGAAATCAAAATAGAGAAACAAATAAATATTATTAATGAGTAACTATTTGGAAAAATTTGAAAAAATGAGAATCGCTGGGTCTCTAGCATCTAAAACGTTAGACATGATTACAAATTATGTAAAAGAAGGAACGGCAACAAATCATATTGATAAACTTTGTTATGAATTTATTAGAGACAACGGTGGATATTCTGCTCCACAGTTTTATAGAGGTTTTGAAAAATCAATTTGTACTTCGCTAAATCATGTTGTTTGTCACGGCATCCCCAGTGATAGAAAACTTCAAGATGGAGATATTCTAAATATAGATGTAACAGCTATAATTAATGATCACTACGGAGATACTAGCCGAATGTACACAGTTGGGGAAATCTCTGTAAAATCAAAAAAACTTATTAATGTCACTCATGAGTCTCTAAATAGAGCAATCAAAATATTAAAACCAGGAAAAAAAATTGGTGATATTGGTCATGAGATACAATCTTTTGTAGAAAAAAATGGTTTTTCAGTAGTAAGAGATTTTTGTGGTCATGGAATAGGAACAAATTTTCATCAAGAACCAAATATACTTCACTATGGTTCAAAAGATACTGGAGAAGAATTAAAACCCGGGATGACTTTTACTATTGAGCCGATGATAAATGTGGGAAAATATCAAACTAAAGTTTTAAATGATGGTTGGACAGCTGTTACAAAAGATAAAACATTGTCTGCACAATTTGAGCATACTGTGGGAATAACAGAAAATGGTTATGAAATTTTTACAGAATCTGCTAAAGGTTATTAGGAGCCTCCTTACAATTAATGATATCGAGATATTCAAGAAAAGAACTTACAGAAATTTGGTCAGAAGAAAATAAATATAAAATATGGCTTGATGTTGAAATTGCTGCAGCTCAAGCAATGGAAAAATTAAAAATTATACCTAAGGGTGTGGCCTCTGTAGTTAAGCGAAGAGGAAAAATTAATGTCAAAAGAATTCATCAAATCGAAGTTAAAGTAAAACATGACATAATTGCCTTTCTAACCTCAATTACTGAAAAAGCAGGAATTAAAGCAAGATATCTTCATCAAGGAATGACATCATCAGATGTGCTTGATACAAGTTTTAATATTCAGCTAGTTCAATCAGGTAAAATTTTGATAAAAAATATAGAGAAATTATTATCTGTAATAAAAAAAAAAGCTTTAAAGCATAAAATGACTCCATGTATTGGAAGAAGTCATGGTATTCATGCTGAACCAATTACATTTGGTTTGAAGTTAGCAACTTATTATCAAGAGTTCAAAAGAAATAAAAAAAGACTAGAGAATGCTATAGATGAGGTTTCAACATGTGCTATTTCTGGAGCAGTTGGAACTTTTGCTAATATAGATCCAAGGGTTGAAGTTTTTGTATCAAAAAAACTAAAACTAAAACCTGAACCAATATCAACGCAAATAATTCCAAGAGATAGACATGCTTATTATTTTTCTGTTTTAGGAATTATAGCTGGATCAATTGAAAGATTTGCAACAGAGATTAGACATTTACAAAGATCTGAAGTTTATGAGTTACAAGAATTTTTTTCAAAAGGCCAAAAAGGATCTTCAGCAATGCCACATAAAAAAAATCCGATACTAAGTGAAAATTTAACAGGACTTGCAAGACTTGTAAGAAGTAGTGTTATTCCTGCACTTGAAAATATTGCTCTATGGCATGAACGAGATATATCTCACTCTAGCGTAGAGAGAAATATAGGACCGGATGCTAATATTACTTTAGATTTTGCTTTATTTAGACTTACAAATCTTGTGGATAATATGATTATTTATCCAAAAAATATGATGAAAAATCTTAATATAACTAAAGGAGTAATTTTTTCACAAGAGATAATGCTAGAACTTACAAAAGTTGGTCTTTCAAGAGAAAAGGCTTATAAAAAAATTCAAACCCATGCAATTAACAGTTTTAACAAAAATATTAATCTGATTGAATTGATTAAAAAAGACAAGTCGATTACATCTTTAATACCAGAGAAAAAAATTGACAAAATATTTACATTTTCGAAACATTTAAAAAATGTAAATTATATTTTTAGAAGAGTGTTTAAATAATGAAAAAAGGTAAAAAATTATACGAAGGCAAAGCAAAAGTTATTTTTGCTACTGACAATAAAGACTTTGTAATTCAACACTTCAAGGATGATGCAACTGCTTTTAATAACCAAAAAAAAGCGAAGATTGAGGGTAAAGGTGTTCTGAATAATAGAATTTCAGAACATATTCTAATGAATTTAGATCAAGTTGGAATTAAAAATCATTTAGTAAAAAGGCTTAACATGAGAGAGCAACTTATTAAACATGTGGAAATTATTCCAATTGAATTTATTGTAAGAAATATTGCTACTGGCTCCCTTACTAAGAGACTGGGGATAGAAGACGGTACTATTTTAGAAGATCCATTAATTGAATATTGTTTAAAAAAAGATGAACTAGGAGATCCTCTTATATCTAAAGAGCATATCTACACTTTTAAATGGGCAACTAAAAAAGAAATAGAAAAAATAGATAAACAACTACTAAGGATAAATGACTTCATGGTAGGGATGTTTAGAGGTGTTGGTATTAAACTGGTAGATTTTAAAGTTGAATTTGGAAGGATTAAAAATAATGGAAAGACAGATGTTCTGCTGGCAGATGAAATTAGTCCAGACACATGTAGATTATGGGACAATAAGACTGATAAAAAATTAGATAAAGATAGATTTAGAAATAATCTTGGAAATTTAATTAATGCATACCAAGAAGTAGCAAAAAGATTAGGTATTCTTCACGAACAATCCAATATACAAGCTGTCAACTTTGAAAAACCAAAAGCGATAAAAAACAAAAAATAAATGAAGATAAAGGTAATTGTTACTCTTAAATCTGGAGTTCTTGATCCTCAAGGTAAAGCAATACAACAAACATTAAATGGAATGGGCTTTGCAAACGTTAAAGATGTAAGACAAGGAAAATATTTTGATATAGATATTGATGAAAGTGATGAACAAAAAGCAAAACACTCTGCAGAGGAAATTTGTAAAAAGCTTTTAGCCAATCAAGTCATTGAGGATTTTAAAATTATTTAATGAATTCATCGGTCATTATATTCCCAGGATCTAATTGTGATAGGGATATGGATGTTGCATTAAAAAAATTTGGTTTTAAAAATAAAATGGTGTGGCATGACGATGATAAATTGCCCAAAAGTGACTTAATTGTTTTGCCAGGTGGATTTTCTTATGGGGATTATCTTAGATGTGGAAGTATTGCTGGAAAATCAAAAATTATTCAATCAGTTATAGATTTTGCAAACTCTGGTGGTTTAGTTTTAGGTATCTGCAATGGATTTCAAATCTTAACAGAAACTGGTCTCTTAAAAGGAGTTCTCCAACAAAATAAAAATATTGAATTTATTTGTAAAAATATATTTATCAAAATTAACAATGGTGAAAACAAATTTTTTGAAAATATAGATAAAGATGTTTTGGAACTTCATATAGCGCATAACGAAGGTAACTATTTTTGTACTGAAGATGAATTAAAGTCTTTAGAAGATAACAATCAAATTGCAGCTTACTATTGTGGCTCTGATGGAAAAATTGATGAAAAATCAAATCCAAATGGTGCAATAAAGAATATTGCTGGGATATTTAATGAAAAGAAAAATATTTTAGGAATGATGCCTCACCCAGAGAGAATGATAGATAAAAGTTTATCTGGTGAAGACGGCTCAATATTTTTTGAAAATTTATTAAAGAATTTGAAATAATGAAAGTGAATGAAAAAATTGCTGTAGAACATGGTCTTAAACCTGATGAATATCAAAAAATTTGTGATTTGTTAAAGCGAGTACCAAACTTAACAGAACTTGGAATTTTTTCAGCAATGTGGAATGAACATTGTTCTTATAAATCTTCAAGATTACATTTAAAGAAATTAAATACTAAGGGTAAAAAAGTAATTCAGGGCCCAGGTGAAAATGCTGGCGTGATTGATATTGGAGATGACGATGCAATAGTTTTTAAAATTGAAAGTCATAACCATCCTTCATTTATAGAACCATACCAAGGTGCAGCGACAGGTGTTGGAGGAATATTGAGAGATGTTTTCACAATGGGTGCAAGGCCAATTGCAAACCTAAATTCAATTCATTTTGGCTCAACACAACACAAAAAAACTAAAAATTTATTAAGGGGAGTTGTTAAAGGAATTGGAGGCTATGGAAATTGTATTGGTGTGCCCACTATAGCTGGTCAAACTTGTTTTGATCAATCTTATAATGGAAATATTTTAGTAAATGCAATGACTTTGGGTTTGGTAAATAAAAATAAAATTTTTTACTCAAAAGCCGCAGGGATAAACAAACCAGTTATATATGTTGGTTCTAAAACTGGTAGAGATGGTATTCATGGAGCAAGCATGGCATCAGCAATATTTGATGACAAAATAGAGGAAAAAAAACCGACCGTTCAAGTTGGAGATCCTTTTACTGAAAAACTTCTCTTAGAAGCTTGCTTAGAATTAATGTCTGACAAATCTATTATTGCTATTCAAGATATGGGTGCTGCAGGACTGACTTCCTCAAGCATTGAAATGGCATCAAAAGGAAATTTAGGAATTGAATTGCATTTAGATAGAGTACCATGCAGAGAAGAAAAGATGACGCCTTATGAAATTATGTTGTCTGAAAGTCAAGAAAGAATGTTGATAGTTTTAGAAAATGGTAAGGAAGATAGTGCAAAAAAAATATTTGATAAATGGAATTTAGATTTTGCAGTAATTGGCCAAACAACTAACTCTAAGAATATCGAACTTTATTTTGAAAAAGAAAAAGTAGCAAATATACCAATTAAATTTTTAGCAAATGAAGCTCCAATGTATGATAGGCCTTGGAAAAAAACAAAGCTTCCCCAAAAGATTAAATTTTCAAATAATGAACTTAAAAAATTAAAATTTAACGACGTCATTAAAAAAATGATTTCTCATCCAAACATTTGTTCTAAACAATGGATTTGGGAACAATATGATCATACTGTTATGGGTGATACAATCCAAAAACCTGGTGGTGATGCAGGTGTTGTTAGAGTACATGGTACCAAAAAAGCAGTTGCTTCTTCAGTTGACTCATCTGCTTCCTATTGTTATGCGCATCCATTTACAGGAGGAAAACAAGTTGTTTGTGAGGCTTGGAGAAATTTAGTTTCAGTTGGTTCTGAACCTATAGCAATAACAAATTGTTTAAATTTTGGAAATCCAGAAAAAAAAGAAAATATGGGTGAATTTGTTGAATGCATTGATGGTATTAATGAAGCAAGTAAATATTTAAATTTCCCTGTTGTTTCAGGAAATGTATCTTTTTACAATGAAACAAAAGACAAAGGTATTAAACCTACTCCAACAATTGGAGGAGTTGGTTTAATTAAAGATTACAAAAACTTGATGACTATGAATTTTAAATCTCAAGGAAATGTAGTTTTGGTAATTGGAAAAACAGAAGGCAGTTTAGATCAAAGTATCTTTGCCAAAGTAATTTTAGATGAAAGAAAAGGACCACCACCAGAAATAAACCTATTTAATGAAAAAAATAATGGTGAAACAGTTCTGAAACTTATTAAAGAAAAGCTAGCTTTGTCAGTACACGATGTGTCTCTTGGTGGAATAATGATTGGTGCCTTAAAGATGTGTATTGCAGGTAGTAAGGGAATAAAATTTAACAAGTTCAAAAACTTGATAAATATCTATCAATATTTTTTCTCTGAGGATCAAGGTAGATATATAATTGAGGTAGATAAAAATAATCTTAAAAAAGTAGAAAATATTATGAAGAAAAACTCTGTACATTTTGATTTACTGGGAGAAACAACAGATAAAGAGATTATTATAAATGATGAGCCAACTTTTACAGTGGACAAGGTTACAGAATTTTATAAAGGTTGGTTATATAAATACATGAGTTAATTATGGCGATGGATTTAAAAGAAATTGAAAAAATGATTAAAGAAGCTCTACCAGATGCATCTATTAATATACAGGACCTGGCAGGTGACGGAAATCACTATTCCGCCACAGTGACTTCTTCTCAATTTAAAGGTAAGAATAAAGTGCAACAACATAAAATGGTGTATGACGCTCTCAAAGGAAAAATGGGAAATGAGCTACATGCTCTAGCACTTAAGACAAAGGAAAATTAATGGATCAACAAGTTAAAGAACAGATAGAAAATTCAATAAATAACAGCGATGTTTGTTTATTTATGAAAGGAAGTCCAGAAGCTCCACAATGTGGCTTCTCGATGGCTGTCTCAAATATATTAAAAATTTTAGAGGTTAAATATCAGAGTGTTGATGTATTAAAAGATCAAAAAATTCGTGAAGGTATTAAGGTATATAGTGAGTGGCCAACGATCCCTCAACTTTATATAAAAAAAGAATTCATCGGCGGATGTGATATCATCAAAGAAATGTTTGAGAACGGTGAACTTAAAAAAGTTTTTGACGAAAAAGGTATAGGATATAAAAAATAGTATTATCTAGAGTAATATTCGATTACTAGATTTGGCTCCATAACAACAGGATAAGGAACTTCTTCAAACTTTGGTGTTCTCACAAACTTGATAGTTCTTTTCTTTTCATCTACTTGTAAGTATTCAGGAATATCTCTTTCTTTATTAGCCAAAGCAATATCAATGATAGCTAATTGTTTTGATTTATCTTTAATCTCGATAGTGTCTTCTTCGCTTAAAAGGTAGCTTGAAATATTTACTTTTTTTCCATTTACTTTTACATGTCCATGATTAATAAACTGTCTTGATGAAAATATTGTGCTAGAAAATTTTGCTCTGTATATAACTGAGTCTAATCTTCTTTCTAGTAATCCTATTAAATTTTCTGCAGTATCCCCTTTTTTCATAATGGCTTTTCTGTATACGTTTCTGAATTGTCGCTCATTGATATTTCCATAATATGATTTTAGTTTTTGTTTAGCTTGAAGTTGAGTACCGTAGTCTGATAGTTTTGCGTTTTTAGATTGTCCGTGTTGTCCTGGAGGATATGCTCTTTTATTAAAAGGACTCTTCGGTCTTCCCCAAAGGTTTACCTTTAACCTTCTATCAATTTTGTGTTTAGAATTTAATCTTTTTGTCATTTAGTGAAATGGGTTATAAACTTAACATCTTATTTGTCAATCAACGTTTTTTTCCTAAACTTGCCAATACACTTGATAAAATACGAGTTTCCTTATCTGAAAGTTCCATTCTATAAAAAATGTTTCTTAAATTTTCAAGCATTATAGGTTTTTTTTCTTTGTGTTTAAAAAAATTAATTTCATTTAGGTTATTTAGGCATAAATTTATCATCGCTTGAATTTCCTTTTTAGATGCTTTCTTTATCTTTTTTGACTTTTTAAATTGAATAGATTTGGAATTTAATAAACTTGAGATGAATTGCGCAATAATTATAAGACTATGGGATAGATTTAAAGATTTAAAATTTATATTTGTTGGTATTTGTAAAGTGTAATTTGCATAACTAACTTCTTTGTTTGATAAACCTGATGCTTCTGAACCAAATAAAAACCCAATTTTTTTTCTAAAATCTATATTTTTTAAACCCTCAAGATTAATATGTTTTATATTTTTATTTCTAAATCTTGCAGATGTAGCTATTAAGATATCAATATCTCCTAAGGAACTTTCTAAATTATTAAATACTTTACTTTTTTTTATAATGTCTTTTGCTCCAACGGATGTCGCTAATATCTTATCGTTAGGAAAAATAGGTTTTGGATCAATCAGAAAGAGTTTTTGAAAATTAAAATTCTTTATTGCTCTTGCACATGCACCAATGTTCTCTGATAACTGAGGTTTGTGTAAAATAAATGTAACTTTACTTTTGTTCATTTATTTGATGCCGTGATTTCTATTATAGTTAGATAATATTGAAGGTTTTATTTCTGTAAGAAATTTTTGATCAACATCCCATATGGAAACCTTTAAAGGGTAACACTTTGCAACATCAGACGAATGTTCTGATCCGCAGTCTCCACCTGGGCAAGCAGATAAAACCCCTAATAAATCTGTTTCTGCAAAAAATTCTAAATAATCGCCAGGTCTTACAGGACTTGATTTCATAAAGTATTGTTTAGTGTCATTAGTAAAACCAGTAAGCATAAATACATTTAATACATCGTGCACAATTTTTTCTGCATCATCTAATTTGACATTTTTCTCTTTAACCAAAGCTCTAGTTAAGTTTGAATGACAACAAAAATGATAATCGTTGTTTGATGTTAGTTTATACGTGTAAGGATCACATCTGGTACCAATAACATCATGGACCGAGCCCCCATCTTTGTCATAGCCATACCAATCTAATGTATCCCATGTAATCGTAGCTAATGATCTTAAATACGGAAAACTACTAAACATTTTATCTCCAACTGAAATATGTGTTCCGTAAAGAGCTCTAGTTTTTCCAGAATAAAACTTTTCCTCTAAATTATTAGCTTGAAATAAATTTAAATCTCCAACTTGTGGTCCTTCAACACTTTCTATTCTAAAAAAATTACCTGATTTAACATTAAAAGTTTTAGCATCTCTTGGAGGGATTATAACTTCATCAATTTGTTTAATGTGATTTCTAGCTTCATGTAATATTTCAAGATTATTATTTATGCTTTCATTTGAGTAACAAACAACAGGATCTGCTCCTACCCTGCTTTCAATATCAGTAGGTCTCTTAGAAAACTTTTTAATTTTCATTTATTTACTTGCAGGAGCTTTATCCTTAAATAATTTAAAATCTAAGCTATCGATTAGAGCTTTAAATGATGCATCAATTATGTTTGGTGATACACCAATGGTAAACCAATTTTTTCCTTGGGAGTCTGTACTTTCAATCGACACTCTTGTGGTCGCTTCGGTTCCTGTATTTAAAATTCTTACCTTGTAGTCAACTAGTTTTAAATCTTTCAAATATTCAGAATATTTTTCTAACTTAGTAACATTTTTTCTTATAGCGTTATCTAGAGCATGAACAGGTCCGTTACCCTCACCTTCACAGACTATTTGTTCACCGTCTACTTCCAATTTTGCTTTTGCTCTTGAAATTATTTTATCCTGACTGTTTTTTGAAACTGAAACGTCATATTCTTTAATTGAGATATATCTTGGAATTTCTCCCATTACTCTTCTAGCTAGTAATTCAAAAGAAGCATCAGCTCCATCGTAACTGTAACCAATAAATTCTCTGTCTTTTACTTCTTCCAAAAGTTTTTTAACTTTTGGATCGTTTTCTTCAATTTCTATTCCGATTGTTTTAAGTCTGGATAAAATATTTGATTTACCAGACTGATCAGAAACAACTATATTTCTATTGTTGCCAACATCTTCTGGATTTATATGCTCATAAGTTTTAGGATCTTTTTGAACAGCAGATACATGTAAGCCGCCTTTGTGTGAAAATGCTGCAGCGCCCACATATGGCAAATGTTTATTTGGTTTTCTATTTAATATTTCATCAAGTAACCTTGAGCATTGTGTAATGTGTTTGATATTTTTTTCTTTGATACTTATTTCAAATTTATTTGATAATTCTTTTTTAAGATGAAAAGTTGGGATAATTGACATTAAGTTAGCGTTACCACATCTTTCACCTAAACCATTTATAGTACCTTGTATTTGTCTTGCACCTGATAAAACGGCTGCAATTGAATTTGCAACTGCATTACCAGTATCATTATGTGCGTGAATACCTAAGTTTTCACCAGGAATATGTTTTGAAACTTCTTTAACAATTTTTGTAACTTCATGAGGAAGTGTTCCACCATTAGTATCACAAAGAACTACCCACTTAGCTCCATTATCATAAGCAGCTTTGATACAAGCTAAAGCATATTTAGGGTTTGCTTTGTAACCATCAAAGAAATGTTCTGCATCAAACATAAACTCTTTATTATTTTTTACAAAATGTTTTGTTGTCTCTTTAATGTTTTCTAAATTTTCTTCATTAGTTATTCCCAATGCAACATCAACATGAAAATCCCATGACTTTCCTACTAAACAAACAGATTTAGTATTAGAATTTAAAATTGCTGATAAGCCTGGATCATTTTCTGCACTTCGTCCAGCTTTTTTTGTCATTCCAAAAGCAGTAAAGGTAGAGTTTTTTAAGTTTAAACCTTTCTGAAAAAATTCTGTATCAGATGGGTTGGCACCTGGCCAACCTCCTTCTATATAATCTACACCAAGATCATCTAAGGCATGTGCAATCTTTGTTTTTTCATCAATTGAAAAATGCACACCTTGGGTTTGGGCTCCATCTCTCAATGTGGTATCAAATATGTATAATCGTTCTTTACTCATTTTATTTTCCAGGTTGTTTTATCATCTTTGTCTTCAATTAAAATACCTTTGTCAAAAAGTTCATTTCTAATTTCATCAGCTAATTGGTAATTTTTATTGTCTCTAGCTGTGTTCCTATCTTTTATCTTTTGCAAAATCTCTTCCTCTGAAATTTCCAAAATATTCTTCTTAAACTCTTGCCATTTTGATTTTGGCTCAGTTAAAAGACCAATAAAATTACATGCTGTTGTAAAAATTTCTTTATCTTTATCAGATCCTTTGGCAGCCTTATCATATAATTTATGAATATTACTAATATATCCAGGTGTATTTAAATCATCGTAAAGAGGTACTAAATCATCATCTGGTATTAATACTTTACCTTCTGGTTTTTTTTGGCACTCGTACCATTTATCTAAAGTTTTTTTTGATTGTATTAATAGATTTTCATTCCAATCCATTGCTTGCCTATAGTGAGTTGACATTAATGCTAATCTTAAAACTTGACCATTATACTTTTCATAAAAATCCTTTATCTTAAAAACATTTCCCTGAGATTTAGCCATTTTTTCATTTGAAACTGTAATAAAACCATTGTGTATCCAATAATTTGATAATGATTTATTTTCATTTGCGCATCTTGACTGAGCTATTTCGTTTTCGTGGTGCGGAAATAATAAATCACGTCCACCTCCATGTATATCAAATGTATCTCCAAGAAATTTCTTTGACATTGCTGAACATTCTATATGCCAACCTGGTCTACCCCTTCCCCAAGGAGAGTCCCATCCGGGTTCATCTTTGGTAGATGGTTTCCATAAAACAAAATCTTCAGGTCTTTTTTTATTTTCTGATACCTCAACCCGGGCTCCTGCAAAAAGTTCATCTACATTTTTATTTGACAATTTTCCGTAATCTTTAAAACTCGATACGTTAAAATAAACATGTGATTTATTTTCATATGCATTATTCTTTTTGATGAGAATATTTATCATGTCGATCATTAAGGGAATGTTCTCAGTTGCTTTTGGTTCAAAAGAAGGTTTTTCACACTTTAAATAATTGCAATCCTTATTAAAACGTTTTGTAGTGTCTTCAGTAAGTTTATTTATTGTTATATTCTTATTTTTTGCACCTTCTATAATTTTATCATCTACATCAGTTATATTTCTTGCATATAAAACTGAAGAATTTCCATATTTACATTTAAGAACCTTGAAAAGAATATCGAAAACCACTAAGGGTCTAGCATTACCTATATGTGGATCATCATATACTGTTGGTCCACATACATACATTCTAACTTTCTTAGGATTTATTGGTGTGAATTTTTCTTTTTTACCACCTAGACTATTACTTAAATAAATATCCCTATTCATTAATTCCAATTCTTAAATCCACTTGTAAGTGGAAATCTTCTATCTCTTCCAAAAGCCTTATTGGTTACTTTTGGACCAGGAGCTGCTTGAAATCTTTTATATTCCGATTTTGCTAAAAGTTGAGCAGTTTTCTCAACAAGTTCTTTGTCAAAACCTTTTTTTACGATTTTTTCAACTGAAATTTCTTCCTCTACTAACCCTTTAAGGATTTCGTCAAGAACATTATACTCAGGCAAACTATCCGTATCTTTTTGATTATCTCTTAACTCAGCGGTTGGAGCTTTTTTAATAATATTATCTGGAACAACTTTTCCTTTTGGTCCTTTAAATAAATCTGAAAAATTTTTATTTCTCCATTCACAAAGTTTAAAGACATCAGTTTTCCAAACATCCTTTATTGGCGCAAATCCCCCACACATATCACCGTATAAAGTTGAATAACCAACAGCATATTCTGATTTATTTCCTGTTGCTAATACCATATATCCATATCTATTAGATAGTGCCATTAGTAAAAGTCCTCTAAGTCTTGATTGAATATTTTCTTCAGTAATGCCTGCAGTGAAATTTGGTCCTTTAAAGTCTCCTAAAATTTCATCTACTACTTTCATTGCTTCACTAATTTTTAAATTAGAATATTTAATATTTAATAAAGTAGCAGAATCTCTTGCGTCTTTTAAACTTTCTTCACCAGTATAAGGGCTTGGTAACATTATGGCTTGAACAAATTTTGACCCAAATGCATCTGTCGCAAGCGCTGCTACTAATGCTGAGTCTATTCCTCCTGACAGTCCCAAAACTACTCCTGAAAATTTATTATTTTTTACATAGTCTCTCAAACCTACAACTAAAGCCTTGTATAATCTTTCAGATTGAGAAGAATTTTTTTTTACATTTCCATGTCCTGTCCATTTACCATTATTTTTACTAAAATTAATTATTGAAATATCTTCTTTAAATTCCTCTAGACTAGAAAATTTTTTTCCATCATGATTTAAGGAGAACGAAGATCCATCAAATATTAACTCGTCTTGTCCCCCGGTTCTATTAAGGTAAACTATTGGAAGCTTTGTCTCTTTTGCTCTACTTAATGCGATATCATTTCTTTCATCGTACTTGGAGATTGTAAATGGAGATGCATTTATAGCAATAATTATTTCTGCACCTGATTGAGATAGTTTTTTTAAAACAGTCTCTTTCCATATATCCTCACAAATTGGCAAACCAACATTTACACCCTTTATTTTTACACAATTTTCTAGAGGACCTTTTTCAAAAATTCTTTGCTCGTCAAACACACCAGTATTAGGTAATTCATATTTATCTTTAATCGATATAATCTCACCCTTCTCCATTACAAATACTGAATTTTTAATTGAACCACCATCTTTTCTGGGTGCCCCAACAATTATTGCAGATTTATTATCAGTAGTAATTTTTGCAAGATTGTTTAATTCTTTTTCTACAAGATCTAAAAAATCCTCTCTTAAAACTAAGTCATCAATTGGATAACCTGATACATAGAGTTCGGGAGCTACCAGAATGTCTACGTCATTTTCTAAATTTGATCTAGCGTCAATTAATTTTTTTGTGTTACCAGACACATCGCCTACCAGTGGATTTAATTGCGCTAACGCGATTTTTAATTTTGTTAACATACTCTACATATATTCTTTTTTCATTATTATTGTATAGAATTAATAGTCATACCTAATCAATATAAAAAATTAGGCTCTTAGGAAGCCGCTCTAATAATATTTTTTGCGTAATTTGAATTCTTCTTAATTTCGTCAGATATTAAGAACGCCAATTCTAGAGCCTGATCAGCATTTAACCTTGGATCACAGTGAGTATGGTATCTGCTGGACAGATCTTGATCTGAAATGTTTTTTGCTCCACCAGTGCACTCTGTTACATTTTGGCCGGTCATCTCAATATGTAAGCCCCCTGCGTAAGAACCTTCACTTTGATGAACTTCAAAAACATTTTTTACTTCTTTCACAACATTATTAAAAGGCCTAGTTTTAAATCCAGTTGTGGATACTAAAGTGTTACCATGCATTGGGTCACATGACCAAACAACATTCAATCCTTCTTTTTTAATTCCTCTGATAAGTTTTGGTAAAAATTTTTCAACTTTATCGTGACCATATCTCGAAATAAGAGTAATTTTACCTTTTTCATTTTTAGGATTTAAAACTTCACATATTTTTGCTATCTCGTCTGCTTTCGAAGTTGGTCCACATTTAACTCCAATTGGATTTTCTATACCTCTACAAAATTCAACGTGTCCACCATCTAATTGTCTAGTTCTATCGCCAATCCAAACAAAATGAGCTGAAGTATCATGATATTCACCAGTAGTTGAATCTATCCTTGTCATGCTCTCTTCGAATGGCAAATGAAGTGCTTCATGAGAAGTCCAAAAATTAACTGTGTACAATCTTCTATTAAATTCTGGAGTTATTCCACATGCTGCCATAAATCCAAGTGCGTCTGCAATTTTGTCCTCAAGCTCTTTGAATTTTTTAGCTTGTGGACTATTTTTAATGTATCCCAAATTCCAGAGATGAACTTTTTTCAAATCTGCAAAACCTCCATTTGAAAAAGCTCTTAACAAATTAAGTGTAGATGCTGATTGAGAGTAAGCTCTAAATAATCTTTTTGGATCAGGTCTTCTGGCTTTTTCATTAAATTCAATTGAGTTAATGTTATCTCCTAGATAACTTGGTAATTCTTTTCCACCTTGTTTTTCAGTTGGTGCACTTCTTGGTTTAGAAAACTGTCCAGCAATTCTTCCAAGTTTAACAACTGGCAGAGATGCTGAATAAGTTAAAATAAGTGACATTTGTAAAATTACTTTAAAAGTATCCCTGATGTTATCAGGATGAAATTCTGCAAAACTTTCTGCACAATCTCCTCCTTGAAGTAAGAATGCTTTACCATCTACAACTTCTGCAAGTTGATCTTTTAAATGTCTAGTCTCGCCAGCAAATACCAACGGTGGAGAAGATTTTAATTTGTTTAGTACCATGTTAAGTTCTTTCTCATCATCGTATGATGGGACGTGCTTAACAGGATGTTTTCTCCAAGAATTAACTTTCCAATTTTTCATATTTCAACCTTAAGATGAATATATAACCAAATTATGACAAAAGAGAACACTTATTTTTTTTTATTCAACTGTTACTGATTTAGCCAAATTTCTGGGTTTATCGATGTCATAACCTTTTTTTAATGCTGAGTAGTAAGCAAGTTTTTGTAGAGGAATAGTAACTAAAAAAGGAAACAAATCATCATTTGTATTTTCAACTTCAATGGTCTCCCATATATTTTCGGAATATACTTCATCTTTACTTTTGTTTGTAATAAGCAACACTTTTGCTCCCCTGGCTATTACTTCCTGCATATTCGAAATTGTTTTTTTATAATGTTGATCTCTTGGGGCAATTACAACAACAGGCATTCCATCTTCAATTAGCGCTAATGGACCATGTTTCATTTCACCCGCTGGATATCCCTCAGCATGTACATATGCTAACTCTTTAAGTTTTAGTGCTCCTTCTAATGCTATTGGAAAAGAGTAGCCCCTTCCTAAAAACATTGATCCTTTTGCATCAATAAATGAACTGCATATTGATTGTATTTTGTTTTCAGTCATTAAAGATTTTTTTACTAACTCAGCAAGACTAAATAATTTTTTAATTCTTATTAGATAATCTTTTTTACTGATATCTTTTCTTTTTTGAGCTAATTTTAAGCAAAGTATATATAAAACAAGCATTTGTCCCAAAAAAGCTTTAGTTGATGCAACACCAATTTCTGGTCCACAATGAATTGGTAAGACAAACTTAGAGTCTCTTGCAATTGAACTTTCAATTACATTGACAACTGAACATGTTTTCATCTTATTTTTATTACAAAGATCTAAAGCTGCATAAGTATCAGCAGTTTCACCTGACTGAGAAACAAAAACATAAAGACAATCTTTTTTAAATTTATTTTTTCTATAACGGAACTCTGAAGCTATATCTACACTAACATCAAAAGATGTTAATTGCTCAAACCAGTATTTTGCAATAATACATGAATGATAAGCTGTACCACATCCTATCAAAGTTATAGAATTTATTTCCTTTTCTTTAAATGGAAAATTAAAAATATTTATATCTTTATTAATTTTGTCTATGTACTCGTTTACACAATTTTTAATGGTGTTTGGTTGTTCATCGATTTCTTTGGCCATGAAATGTTTATAATCACCCTTTTCATAATTTTGTTCATCAGAAGACAAAAGTAATATTTTCTTATTTATTTTTTTTCCACTCTGATTAAAAAATTCAACATTATCTTTTTTTATAATACAAAACTCACCATCATTGAGATATGAAATTTTATTTGTCATAGATTTTAAAGCATAAGAATCTGATCCTAAATAGTTTTCACCAGGGCCGTATCCAACAGCTAAAGGTGAGCCTCTTCTAGCACCAATTATTAAATTAGGATTATCTTTAAAGATTATACCTAGCGCAAAACTTCCATGAAGTTTTTTTAAAACTTTAATAATTGCATCTTTGAGTTTATCTTTTTTTAAATATTCAGTAATAAGATGAACAATAACTTCAGTATCTGTTTGGGACTTAAATTTATGTCCTTTATTAACTAAAAACTTTTTTAACAATGTAGAGTTTTCAATTATTCCATTATGAACTACAGATACATTTTCTGATGAATGTGGATGAGCGTTAATTGTGTTTGGAATACCATGAGTTGCCCATCTTACATGTCCAATTCCAACATTTCCTGTTAACTTTGATTTTGAAACAGCTTCCTCCAAACTTTCAACCCTACCCTCACATTTAACTTCTTTAATAAAGCCAGAGTCAATCGTAGCAATTCCTGCTGAGTCATAACCTCTATATTCTAATTTTTTTAACGAGTTTATAATTGGTGATGAAACCAATTTGTTGCTTGTTATTCCAATAATTCCACACATATTTTATTTTTTTCTTTTATAGTTTTTTACTTCAGTTTGTTTTGCTCTTGTAAGTGCTAAAGAACCACTTTTAACATTTTGAGTTATTACAGAACTAGCGCCAACAACCGCTTTTTTTCCAATTTTAACTGGGGCAACTAATGAAGTGTTTGATCCTATAAAGGCACCATCTTCAATTATTGTTTTGCTTTTTCTAACTCCATCGTAATTACAAGTGATTGTTCCTGCGCCAATGTTTGATTTTTTTCCTATTGTCGCATCCCCAATATAAGTAAGGTGATTTGCTTTTGAATTCTTTTTTAATCGAGATTTTTTAATTTCAACAAAGTTACCAACTTTTACACCCTCTTCTAAAACAGTTCCAGGTCTTAAACGTGCGTAAGGACCAATTGAAACATTGTTATCAACACTTACACCTTCAAGGTGTGAAAAGGCTAATATCCTAACATTGTTTTTGATTTTTACCTTCGTTCCAAAAACAACGTATGGTTCGATTGTTACGTTTTTTCCAATTTTAGTATCATTTGAAAAAAAAACAGTCTCAGGTGCAGTCATTTTTACACCCTGATTTAAAAATTTTTTTCTAAATTTATTTTGAATATTAGTTTGTTTCATTGATTTTTTCTTATAGATAAGTATTTATGATAAAGAATTCACAAAATATTTCTTAATAATACTTTTTTAAAATGAGTCAAAAATTCACAGTTTTAGTAGATTTGGATGGAACCATAGTAGATACGGCTCCAGATCTAATGAATGCACACAATTATGTAATGAAAAAGTTTGGGTACAAAACAAAGACAACAGAGGAAATTAGAAACCTTGTTGGTAAAGGTGCTGGCGCTTTGATTGGAAGATCTATTTGGGGAACAGCCAAAAAGGAGTTTGGAAAAATATCAGATAAAAAAATTAAAGATGAAATGGTAAAAGATTTTATAGATTATTATGGAAAGAATATTGTTAATGAGAGTAAGGTTATTGATGGTGTGATTGAATTTTTAAAATGGTCAAAACAAAATGATATTTCTTTAGCAGTTTGTACAAATAAGCAAGAACATTTGGCAATTGATTTATTAAAGAAAATAAAAATTTTTGACTATTTTGAATATGTTGCTGGTAGTAATACTTTTGATTATTGCAAACCTGATCCTAGACATTTAACCTCTGTAATTGAAATTCTTCAAGGAGATGTAAAAAAATCTTTAATGATTGGTGATAGTGAAACAGATTCTGCTGCAGCTAATTCTGCGAGCTTACCATTTATATTGCTCGAGGACGGATATACTGATAAAAAAGTAAATGAAATACCTCATGATCATTTGGTAACCAACTTTCAGGGTATTGAGAAAATAGTTTCAAAATATTTGAATACTTAACATAAATGAAGTACTAAACTCAAAAAGGAATAAATTGGAAATACATAAAGTAAAAGTTTTCGCATCTAAAGATAAACTAAGTAAAAAAAATCAACTTGCTTGGAAAATTGCAGAAATTGCAAGTGATAATGCTAAACTAAATAAAGATTCAGTTGATATGGTGATTAACAGGATGATTGATAATGCATCTGTTGCTATCGCTTCATTAAATAGAAAAGCTGTAATTACCTCAAGAGAAATGGCAATCAAACACCCAAGGAGTAATGGTGCTACTTTATTTGGAATTAATTCAAAAAAGAAATTTGATTGTGAGTGGGCTGCTTGGTCTAATGGAACTGCTGTAAGAGAATTAGATTTTCACGATACCTTTTTAGCAGCAGACTATAGTCATCCGGGAGATAATATTCCTGCATTAATGGCTGTTGCGCAACAAAAGAAAGTCTCCGGTTTAAACCTTATCAAGGGAATTATTACTGCGTATGAGATACAAGTAAATCTTGTTAAAGGTATCTGTCTTCATAAACATAAAGTAGATCATATTGCTCATTTAGGTCCAAGTGTTGCAGCAGGTTTAGGGACAATGCTTAATTTAAAAACAGAAACCATATATCAAGCTGTTCAACAAGCATTGCATGTTACTATTTCTACAAGACAATCTAGAAAAGGAGAAATTTCAAGTTGGAAAGCTTTTGCTCCTGCGCATGCTGCAAAACTCGGTATAGAGGCAGTCGACAGAGCAATGAGAGGTGAAGGAGCACCAAGTCCAATTTATGAAGGAGAAGATAGTGTGATTTCAAGAATACTTGATGGAAAAAAAGCATTATATAAAGTACCACTTCCAAAAAAAAATCAGGAAAAAAAAGCTATTCTAGAAACTTACACAAAAGAATATTCAGCAGAATATCAAGCGCAAGCACTTATAGATCTCGCTAAAAAACTAAATAGAAAAATAAATAATTTAAACGAAATAAAAAAAATAGATATATATACAAGTCATCATACTCATTATGTAATTGGAACAGGAGCAAACGATCCACAAAAAATGGACCCTAATGCAAGTAGAGAGACTTTAGATCACTCAATAATGTATATATTTGCAGTCGCTTTAGAGGATGCTGATTGGCACCACGTTAAATCATATAGCAAATCGAGAGCGAAAAAGAAAAGTACTATAAAAATATGGAGATCTATTAAAACTCATGAGGATAAAAAATGGACGAAACGTTATCACGATCCAAACCCAAAAAAAAAAGCTTTTGGGGCTAAGGTTATAGTCACATTAAAAAATAATAAAAAAATTGTCGAAGAACAAGGTTTAGCAGATGCTCATCCTTATGGTTTAAGGCCATTTAAAAGGGCTAATTATATTAAAAAGTTTTTGACACTTACAAAAGATATTATACCCAAAAAGGAGTCAGATAGATTTCTTAGAGATATTCAAAACTTAAGAAAATTAAAATCAAATCAGTTACACAAATTAAATATTGAAATTAATAGTAGAAATATTAAAAAAAATAAAAAAATTGGTATTTTTTAATGCACTTTATAAAAAAAAAAATAAAAGAAAAAAGAAAAGATTTTGTAAATAAATTAAAAAGTGGAAAAATTTTAAGAGTTCCTGGTGCATATAACCCTTTGACTGCTAAAGTAATTGAAGAAATTGGCTATGACGCTGTTTATGTTTCGGGTGCTGTTATGTCTAATGACCTTGGTTACCCTGATATAGGTCTTACTACACTTGAAGATGTAAGTAATAGATCAAAACAAATAGCAAGAGTTACAAACCTTCCTACAATTGTAGATATTGATACGGGATTTAAGTCTTGCAAAAAAACTATTAAAAATTTTGAAAAATTTGGTGTGACAGCGGTACACATAGAGGACCAAGTTGAAAGAAAAAGATGTGGTCACCTTGATAACAAAGAACTTATTTCTGCTAAAAAAATGGTAAAAAAAATTGAAGAGTGTGTGAAAGCTCGTAAAGATAAAAATTTTAAGATAATTGCTAGATCTGATGCAAAAAGTGTAGAGGGAATAGATAAGATGATTGACAGATGTAAAGCATATATCGACGCAGGAGCCGAAATAGTTTTCCCTGAAGCATTAAAAGATAAAGGTGAATTTGAAAAAGTGAGGAAAAGTCTTAGTTCATATTTACTTGCAAACATGACAGAATTTGGAAAATCAGATCTTTTAGATTATAAAGAATTGGAAAATTTGGGTTATAATATTGTTATTTATCCTGTTACAACTCAAAGATTAGCAATGAAAAGTGTGGAGGAGGGTTTGAAGAAAATTTTTGAAGAGGGTCACCAAAAAAACCTTGTTGATAAAATGCAAACTAGAAGTAGATTGTATGACTTAGTAGACTATGAAAAATACAATGCTCTCGATAAAAAAATATATAATTTTAGTACAGATGGACACGATTAATGACTGAAGATATAAAAAAAGGGTTACTTGGGATTGTGGTTGATGAAACTGAAGTTTCAAAAGTGATGCCAGAAATAAATTCTCTTACTTATAGGGGATATGCTGCACAAGACCTTTGCGCAAAATGTAAATTTGAAGAAGTTGCGTATCTTATTCTAAATGGAGAATTACCTTCTGAAAAACAGTTAAAAAATTTTGAAAAAGTTGAGAGAAAAGAGCGAAACCTATCAAAAACATTATTAGAAAGTATTAAGAATTTTCCTAAAAAATCACATCCTATGGATGTCGCTAGAACAGCAGTAAGTATAATGGGATTAGAGGATAAAGAAACTAAAGATAATTCTCCTGAAGCAAACTTGAGAAAGGTAATGAGAATTTTTGCAAAGACACCTGTCGCTTTAGCTGCCTTCTATAGAATAAGAAAAGGAAAAAAAATCATTAAACCAAAAAGTGGTTTGTCTTTCTCAGAAAACTTTTTTTATATGTGTTTTGGAAAAGTTCCTGAAAAAGAAATTGTAAAAGCTTTTGATGTGTCTCTTATATTATACGCTGAACATAGTTTTAATGTTTCAACATTTACAGCAAGAACAATCACTAGCAGCTTGTCAGATATTCATGGCGCAATCACTGGTGCAATTGCGAGTTTAAAAGGACCATTGCATGGTGGTGCAAATGAAGAGGTGATGCATATGATGAATAAAATTAAAAAACCAGAAAATGCATTAAATTGGATAAACAATGCTTTAGATCAAAAAGCTGTTGTTATGGGTTTCGGTCACAGAGTTTATAAAAGTGGTGACTCCAGGGTGCCAACAATGAGAGAGTATTTTTCTAAAGTTGCAAAAGTTAAAAAAGATAAGAAGTTTGAAAAAATTTATGACATAGTTGAAAAGGTGATGATCGAGAGAAAAAATATTCATCCAAATGTAGATTATCCTACCGGACCAACTTATCACCTAATGGGATTTGACACAGATTTCTTTACACCGATATTTGTTATTTCTAGAATAACTGGGTGGTCTGCACATATTCTTGAGCAACACGCTGCAAATAAACTTATAAGACCTCTAGCAAGTTATAAAGGTAGTAGCTATAGAAAAGTTGTACCTCTAAATCAGAGATAATTTGGAAAACATATTTAAAAATACAAAAATATTTCTTATAAATATTTTAGTTCTTTTTATTTCAATATTAATAATTGAGTGTTTTTTTGGTTACTGGTTTAAAAATGAACTCTCTGAAAAACTTTCCAGTGAGAGAAATATTGAAAGAATTTATAAGTTTAATTTTTTTAATCATAAAGGAACATCATTTTATAAAAGAAATAACCAAGGCTTTAGGGTATCTGGGAAAGAATTAAACGGGACCAATCCGGATATAATTTTTGCTGGTGGCTCTACAACAAATCAAAAATTTTTAAATTATGAGGATACTATTGTTGGAAGATTACAAAAAAGATTTAATAACATTAAAATTGTTAATGCTGGTGTAGATGGAATGTCAATTTTAGGTCACATAAACAGTTTTAAGCTTTGGTTTGATAAAATTGATAACTTCAGTCCAAAATATTACATCTTTTATATTGGAATTAATGATCAAGCCAACTTGAAAAAAAAAGATAAGATTAATAGTATAGATAATCTAATTGAAAGTTCTTCTAAAAAGAATTTCATTGAATACCTAGAGTCAAATTCTTTTTTTTATAATAAACTTAGAAGAGTCAAAACTATAATTTTCCTTAAAACTGGTAATGATTTGTTTTCAAATAATATCAACGATGGTGAAGTTGTTTATGGTGAAAGAACAACCAAAGAATTCAAATATTACTCCAATTTTGAAAATAGTGATCAGCAGACTTTATTAAATGATTATTATAATAGTTTGTTAATAGATTTAACTAATAAAGTAAAAGAGAGAAACTCAGAAATAGTTTACATAACACAAATTTCAGGTACCGGTATGAATAAAAATCTTTATATAATTGCAAATACTATAATATCGCATTGCAGAAATTATAAACTCAATTGTATTAATTTAGCAAAAAATGCTGACCTCCATTATGAGGACTTTTATGATTGGACTCATTTGAATCCAAAAGGTTCTAAAAAAGTGTCTGACTTTTTAATTAAAGAGTTTCAAAAAGCTTCTATTAATTAACTAAAAGCTTCGACCCAAGTGCCTTGTGTAGATGCTTTTGAGTATTCTGTAGCTCTTCCTTCAAAAAAGTTCATGTGTTCAACAGCATTTAACATAGTATCGAGCCAAGTAAGGGGATTTTTTTCTACATCGTAAATTGGCTTAAGACCTAACTGAACTAATCTTCTGTTTCCTATGAACCTAATATAATCTTTAACCTCCTGAGCTGTAAGACCTTTCATTGGTCCCATTTCAAAAGCTAAATCGATAAATGCATCCTCATGCTCTACAATTGTTCTGCATGCATCATAGATTTCTTTTTTAAGTTTTGGAGTCCAGATTTCAGGGTTTTCTTTTATAAACTCTTTGAAAATTCTGATCATTGAATTACAATGAAGAGTTTCATCTCTTACTGACCAAGTAACTATCTGTCCCATACCTTTAAGTTTGTTGTGTCTTGGGAAGTTCAACAAAATTGCAAAACTTGCAAATAATTGTAGTCCTTCTGTAAAAGCACTAAATACAGCAACAGTCTTAGCAATATCTTCTTTTGAGTTTACATTAAAACCTTGCATGTAATCGTATTTATCTTTCATCTCCTTATACTTCATGAAAGCTGAATATTCTGACTCAGGCATACCTATTGTGTCTAATAGATGTGAATAAGCAGCCACGTGAACTGTTTCCATTGCAGCAAAAGCTGTCATCATCATTAAAACTTCTGTTGGTTTAAATACTGTTGTGTAGTGTCTTAAATAACAGTTGTTAACCTCAACATCTGCTTGAGTAAAAAATCTAAAGATTTGTGTTACAAGATTTTTTTCTGGTCCTGATAAATTTTTCTGCCAATCTCTAACATCATCTCCTAATGGTACTTCTTCTGGCAACCAATGTATTCTTTGTTGAGTTAACCAAGCATCATAACACCACGGATATCTGAATGGTTTATAGACAGGATTTTCTACTAATAATCCCATTTTTTTTGGTTGAATGATTTTTCCTTTTTCCTCTTTTTTTACTACTGACATGATAGACACTCCTCGTATTTGTTTTCGTCGTTTTCTTGTTGTTTTGATTTATATACATTCGCAGTAACGTCAGTTGATTTAGCATCATTAACATTTTCTGCTCTTTGTATTGATTTAGACCTGCAATAATAAAGACTCTTCAATCCTTTTTTCCAAGCTTGGAAATGAATTTGATGAAGATCTCTTTTATGAACATCTGCAGGTAAAAATAAGTTAATAGATTGTGCTTGTGAAATATGTGGAGTTCTGTCCGCACTTAAGTCAACAAGCCATCTTTGATCTAATTCAAAGGCTGTTTTGAAAACATCCTTTTCTTCTTGTGTTAAAAAATCTAAATGTGATACAGAACCTTGGTTAGTCGTAATTGTTGACCAGGTTTCATCTGTATCTTTATCATGTTTTTCCAATAACTTTCTTAAGTATTTATTTCTGACATTGAAAGACCCTGAAAGTGTTTTGTGAGTATAACTATTTGCTGCAATTGGCTCAACTCCAGGAGAAGTTCCACCACAAATAATCGAGATTGAAGCCGTTGGTGCAATTGCAGTTTTATTTGAAAATCTCTCTTTAAAACCGTATTCAGCTGCATCAGGACATGCTCCTCTTTCCTCTGCTAAATCTTTTGAAGATTTATCAACTTTCTTTTGAATATTTTCAAAAATCTTTTTGTTCCAAACTTTGCTCATTACTGACTCGAGAGGTATCATTTTTTTCTGGTAGTATGAGTGAAGCCCCATAACACCCAAACCAACACTTCGCTCTTTTGCAGCTGAGTAAGTTGCATCACTAAATTCTTCTGGTGCATTGTTAATAAAGTCAGTTAAGACATTATCTAAAAATCTC
>CACFJR010000010.1 GCA_902566755.1 uncultured Pelagibacteraceae bacterium | reverse complement strand
AGTGTTTTGGTTTATGATATTTTGGGTAAATATCTTTTGTGACATTGTTCACATTAACATCCGTACATTGAGCAGAAAGCAAAACTGAAATTAAAAGTGTAAATACATTCCTACTGTGTAGAGGTACAGAAATTTTGGGATAAGTTTTATTTAAAATTTTAAGAACTATTTTAGCTCTTTTTTTCTTTTCAGCCTCTTTGAGCCTCATTTAAAATTCAAAACATTTCTCATCGAGTAGAGTCCAGGTTTTTTAGACATCAACCATTTAGC
Source organism: uncultured Pelagibacteraceae bacterium (assembly GCA_902566755.1). GTDB lineage: Bacteria > Pseudomonadota > Alphaproteobacteria > Pelagibacterales > Pelagibacteraceae > Pelagibacter. The sequence goes on along the minus strand of CACFJR010000010.1, from coordinate 39,125 downwards.
AGCTGTTAAAGCTCCCTCAGAATATAAAGCCCTATCAAATGCCTCGTGGTTAAGAGTTATAATCTCTTTACCACTTGAAAACTTTACTTCGTGTTCCCCAACAGTTTCACCTTTTCTTATTGAATTAAAATTAATTTTTTTTCCGTAAGGAAAAGTTTTTTTATTGAAATATTTTTTACCAATCATTTTATAAAAATCCTTTTTTTTACCAATCGCTACACCTCTGCCTAACATTAAAGCAGTACCAGATGGATGATCTTTTTTGTGTTTATGATGCACTTCGTAAACTTTACTTAAGAAATTACTTCCTAACGAGCTCGATGTAATTTCGGTAAGATACATTAAAAGGTTTATTCCTAAACTCATATTACCAGCTTTCAAAATTGGAATCTTTCTTGCATACTTTTTAATTAATTCCTCTTCTTTCTTTGAAAATCCTGTTGTTCCAATCACTACCTTTTTTTTTAGTTTTGAGGCTATTTTTAAAACCTGAAAAGTACATTTTGGCATCGTAAAATCGATAATGATATTTGCTTTTCTAAAAGCATTCTCGTCATTTAATTCAGGTTTGATCCCAGAAATTTTCCTATTAATTTTTCTGTTTTCGGTGAGAGTAACAAGTTTAAATTTTTTATCTAATTTTGAAGATTTGATGATTTGTTGACCCATTCGGCCGAGGCAACCAGTTATAGCTAATTTAATTTTATTCATGCAAAAATTAAATACGAAACTATCACAACAACTAAAACAATAATACCCCAAATAGACAAGTTTTTAAAAAATTGTTTTTTTTCGGAATTACTTCTTAAAAAATTTGGCAACACTAAAATTAAAACTGCGATTAATGCTATAGCCGGTACTATTTGTTCAAGACCCACTATCTAGTTTTTCCAAAAATTTTTAGCTTTTTCAAAGAATTTTTTAATACTAGGGTTTGACTTTTCATTCTCAATTTGTCTGAATTTTTCTAGTAACTCTTTCTGTTCTTTATTTAAAGAGATTGGTACTTCAGTATTTAGTTGAACATAAAGATCACCATATCCACTACCTTTTATATATGGCATTCCTTTGCCTTTAAGCCTAAGTTGTTTTCCACTTTGTGTTCCAGCGGGTATTTTAATTTTAGCTTTTCCACCATCAATAGTAGGAATTTCAATTGTTGAGCCTAAAGCTGCATCTGCAATTGATATAGGGCATTCAAAATATAAGTTTTCATCAGATCTTTTAAAAAGATCGTGAGAATAAACATTTATAAATAAGTAAAGATCTCCGCTCCCTGCACCTCTAGTCCCAGCTTCCCCTTTTCCAGCCAGTCTTATTCTTGTGCCATCATCGACTCCTTTTGGAATTGTGACAGACAATCTTTTTGATGCTTGTTTCTTTCCCTGACCACCACAACTAGTGCATGGATGAGTTATCATTTCCCCTGATCCTCCACATTGAGGACAAGTTTGTTGTACTGTGAAAAATCCTTGACTAGATCTTACTTGCCCATGTCCACCACACATCGAGCATGTGCTTGGTCTGTGACCTGGTTTAGAACCTGTGCCTTTACAGACTTCACATTTTTCAGAAGTTGAAAACTTAATATCTTGTTTTTTACCCGAATATGCTTCATTCAAAGAGATAGATAAGTCATATCTTAAGTCTGAGCCTCTACTGTTTGATTTTCTTGCTCTTCTTCCACCACCAAAACCTTCTCCAAAGAAATCTTCAAAAATATCTGAAAAGTGGCTAGAAAAATCGAAGTTGCTAAATCCTCCTCTTCCTCCTCCGCCATTTTCAAAAGCGGCATGTCCAAAATTATCATAATTTTGTTTTCTCTCAGTATTTGAGAGTACGTGATATGCCTCTGAAGCTTCTTTAAATTTTTCCTCCGAAGCTTTATCACCTTTGTTTTTGTCTGGATGATATTTTACTGCAAGCTTTCTATAAGCAGATTTTATTTGTTCAGGTGAGGCTGATTTATTTATACCCAAGACGTCGTAATAATCTCTTTTTGTCATAATAAATTAGACAAATAGTTGCTATCTTAGGCGCTTTTTTCTTTATTCTCGTCTTTTACTTCTTCAAAGTCTGCATCAACAACGTTGTCGTCTTTTTTTCCTTCTTGTTTTTGGTCTTTAGCATTTTCAGCTGGTTTTGCACTTTGTTGAGATTTGTAAATAGCTTCACCAAGTTTCATAGAAGCTTGTACTAAATCCTGAGTTTTCTTTTTAATTGCTTCAACATCAGCTCCTTTTAATGCGTTTCTTAAGTCTGCCGATGCTGTTTCAATTGCTTTTTTATCAGCTTCAGAAACTTTAGAACCATGTTCCTTTAAATTTTTTTCAGTTGAATGAACAAGAGTATCTGCTTGATTTCTTGCATCAACAGCCTCTCTTTTTTTCTTATCTTCTTCTTTATTAGCTTCAGCATCTTTAACCATTTTACTAATCTCTTCATCGCTAAGACCCCCAGAAGCTTGAATTTGAATCTTCTGCTCTTTGCCAGTTCCTTTATCTTTAGCTGAAACATTTACAATTCCGTTAGCATCAATATCAAAAGTCACCTCAATTTGAGGAACTCCTCTTGGTGCTGGAGCAATTCCAACCAACTCAAAGTTTCCTAAAATTTTATTATCAGAAGCCATTTCTCTTTCACCTTGGAGAACTCTTATGGATACAGCTGGTTGATTATCTTCAGCTGTTGAAAATACTTGGCTTTTCTTTGTAGGAATAGTTGTATTCTTATCGATTAGTTTAGTTGATACACCACCTAAAGTTTCGATACCTAAAGAAAGAGGCGTTACATCTAACAACAATACATCTTTTACATCTCCTTGCAGTACACCTGCTTGAATTGCAGCACCCATAGCAACTACTTCATCAGGGTTTACAGATTTATTCGGTTCTTTGCCAAAGAAGTTTTTAACTTCTTCAATTATTTTTGGCATTCTTGTCATTCCTCCAACAAGAACTATTTCGTCGATTTCGCCTGCTGATAAACCAGCATCTTTAAGAGCAGTTTGGCATGGCGGCATTGTTCTTTTAATTAAATCTTCAACTAAAGCTTCAAGCTTAGCTCTTGTCATCTTTAAGTTTATGTGTTTTGGACCAGTTTTGTCAGCTGTAATAAAAGGAAGATTTATTTCAGTCTGTGCCGCAGATGACAATTCTATTTTAGCTTTTTCTGCTGCCTCTTTTAATCTTTGTAATGCAAGTTTATCAGATTTTAAATCAATTCCATTATCTTTTTTAAATTCAGAGAGCAAGTATTCTACAATAGTGTTATCGAAATCCTCTCCACCTAAAAATGTATCACCATTCGTTGATTTAACTTCAAATACTCCATCACCTAATTCTAAAATCGATACATCAAATGTCCCGCCACCAAGGTCGTATACAGCAATCTTTTTGTTTGCTTTTTTGTCTAGACCATATGCTAACGATGCAGCAGTTGGTTCATTAATAATTCTTAAAACTTCTAAACCTGCAATCTTTCCAGCATCTTTAGTAGCTTGTCTTTGAGCATCGTTAAAATACGCTGGCACAGTAATCACTGCTTTAGTAACTTCTTGACCTAAATATTTTTCAGCAGTTTCTTTCATTTTTTGTAAAACGAACGCTGATATTTGAGATGGTGAATATTTTTTTCCTTTAGCTTCTATCCAAGCGTCACCTTTTTCTGAGTTAATTATCTTAAAAGGTGATGTTTCAATATCTTTTTTAACTGATGGGTCAGAAAAGTTTCTTCCAATTAATCTTTTAACAGCAAAAATTGTGTTTTCAGGGTTTGTAACAGCCTGTCTTTTTGCCGGCTGCCCAATAAGCTTCTCATCATTTTCAGTAAAAGCGACTACCGAAGGAGTAGTTCTTGCTCCTTCTGCGTTTTCTAAAACCTTTGCCTGTGTACCTTCCATTATGGAGACACATGAATTTGTAGTTCCTAAATCTATTCCTATTACTTTGCTCATAATTTTTTTATATAGAACTCATATATGTGCTTTTTCTTAATCTACAAGTTCCCATATCTTATTTTTTGGGCTCTTTTTCCTCCGTTTTTTGTGGTTTTTTCGATACCCCAACTAATGATGGTCTTAAAAGTCTATCTTTTAACATAAATCCTTTTTGTATTTCCTGCACAATTGTTCCAGGCTCTTTACTGTCGTCTTCAATCTCCATCATTGCTTGATGTTTATTTGGGTCAAGCTTTTCATTTATAGAAACTACGGGCACAATATTATTCTTCTTAAAAATTGTTAGTGTGTCATTTAAAATAATTTCTATATGGTCCATAATTTTCTTCTTTGAATTTTCATCTAAGTTTTGATCATTGTTTATCGATTGTTTTGACCTTTCAAGATTGTCTAAAAGGTTTAACGCATCTCTCGCTAAAACCATCCCACCATAATCAAAGGCTTCATCTTTTTCTTTTTCAAATCTTCTACGTTGATTTTCTAATTCAGCAAATGATCTTGTTAGCTTATCTTCTAATTCAACTATTTTTTCTGCGGGGCTTATTTTTTTTTCTTCTTCAGTCTTATTATCTTCAGATTTTTTTTTATCTAAATCTTCTTTATTTTCTTCAATGGTTTTTTTTTCTTCAGGCATTAAAGGTTATATGGTAAGAAATTTGGTATTTACTAGATGAAAAATAAAAAAATTTCTAAAATATTAATAGGCACTAATAATCGAGGAAAACTGAGAGAAATTGCTAATTTATTACCTAAAAAGGTAAAAGTTTTCTCAACTAAAGATTTTAATCTCAAAAGCCCGAATGAAACTGGTAAAACCTTCAAATCCAACGCGCTAATCAAAGCAAAATATTTTTCAAAAAAAACAAATTTAATATGTTTATCAGATGACTCAGGTTTAGAGATTGATGTTCTCAAAAAAAAACCAGGAATTTATTCAGCTCGATGGGGAGGTAAAAAAAGTGACTTCAATAAAGCAATGCAAAGGGTCTATAAAGAATTGGATAAAAAGGATAAAGAATGGAGAACAAAAAAAATTTCAGCAAGATTTATTTGTGCTCTAGTTATCTATTGGCCAAATACAAAAAAAATTTATTCTTTAGGTAAAGTAAGTGGAAAAATATCTAAAACCAAAAAAGGAAAAAATGGATTTGGATATGATCCAATTTTTATTCCAAATGGTCATAAAAGAACTTTTGCTGAGATGAGCAAAAGTTACAAATATAAAATTGACCATAGAGCAAAAGCCTTTAAAAAAATTAAAAGATTTTTTTAAATTTATTGTTTTCAACTTTATAAAAATTTAAAACGTGTTTTATACGTTTATCCTCTATTTCAAATAAACCAATCTTGCCCTTGAAGGTATTTTTCTGATCAAATATTTTATTATTTAGTTGGAAGTTATTTACCTTAGAAAGATAAAAAATTAATCCAACCATATCGAAACCCAATAAAGAGATTTGATTTGGCTCAGATGAATATTTCTTAAAATATTCCTGTTTGAATTCATCAAAATTTTTTTTATTTACTGAGGGAAAATAAAGATTCTGGGAACTATCTTCGTTAAGTAAAGACTCGTCAAACCATTGGTTTAATGTAATGAAATATGTTTTTTTTGGTGTGACATCTGTATATATTAAAGATGTCGTTATACTTTTAAGTGTTTCATCGAATGCAGAAATTATTACGGAGTCGAAATTTACTTTTCCAAGAGTGTCTTTTTTTTCCAAATTTTCTATTATTTTTTCTTTATTGAACTCATCTGACTCTTCCACCCTTTTTATTTCGTCAGCTAAATTTTGTTTTCTCCTATCGTATTTGGTAATTTTTTCTATTCTCTTTGTTAACAAAGTTGGATCAGACTCGTAAAAATATTTTTTTTTTAATTTTATATTAGTTGATGATAGACCTTTTTCAATTTCATCTCTGAAACGATCCTCGGGAATTAAACAAATTGTTTTATCTAGTCCTTCTATTTTTTGAAATTTTTCAATTGCTTCAAGTTGTGATAATGCATTTACACCAACAGAAATAATATTGTTACCTTTTTTTTCAAGTTTATTTGTAAAGGACAAAAAAATTGCATCATTTAGTTTTGATAAGTTTTTAATATTTTTTTCAAAAATTGGACCTATAAAAATTCTTACACCATTATCGTAAAGTTCTTTAGCAGCTATATAGTTTTGTTCAGGATTATCGAAATTGTTTTTTGGAAGAAACTCTAGTTTAGAATTATCAATCTTATTCACTGCCATACTCACAGATCTTAAAACAGAGGTCCCAATATTCTTATTCTCACCACTCAAAGGTAATAATAATCCTATCTTTATTTTTTCTGAAGCTGATGTCGAAATAGAGCTTATTATTAGAAAAGTTAAAATAGATATTAAAAAGTTAATTTTATTTTTCATTTCATTACTAAATATTATATTCTTTTAAAACAATGAAGTCTAAAACTCAAAAACTTAAAAAGGGACTTTACATAGTTTCTACCCCCATAGGAAATTTGAAAGACATTACTTTTAGAGCAATAGATATACTTAAGAAATCGGATATAATTTTATGTGAAGATACGAGAAATTCAAAAAAACTACTTACTCATTATGAGATTAAGTCAAAGTTGGTATCGTACCATAAATTTAATGAGAGAAAAATTTCTAGTGAAATTGTTTCTACAATTCAAAAATATAATATTATATCACTTATTTCAGATGCTGGTACACCAGTTATTTCAGATCCAGGCAAAATACTTATTAAAGAATGTGTTTCAAAAAATATACCAATTATTCCGATCCCAGGAGTTTCCTCAGTTACTGCAACAGCGTCGATAAGTGGTTTTTCAGAAAAATTTATTTTTTTTGGTTTTTTGTCTGAAAAACTATCAGTATTAAAAAAAGAGCTTGAGATGTTAAGTAAAATTGATTGTTCGATAATTTTATTTTCATCTCCAAGAAAATTTCTTAAAAATTTAGAAAAATTTCAAGAATATTTTAGTGATAGGGAGATAGTAATTTGTAGAGAAATTACAAAATTGCATGAAGAGTTCATTAGATTAAAAGTCAGCGATTTGAAAAAGATTAATTTAAATATTAAAGGTGAATTAACAGCTATCTTTTCTGAAAAGAAAAATTCAATTAACAATTTTAACTATCTAACCGAATCTGATATGAAATTGATTAACAAGATGTTATCAAAAAAAACAATTAAAGATATTGTAGATTATTTTAAAGGTAGAAACATTCCAAAACGTACAATTTATAATTATTGCCTTGAAAAAAAAAATGAAGATTAGGTATTTATTTATATTACTAATATTTCTTAACTCTTGTGTTGGAACAGGAACAAGCGGATTATTTGGAACTGGTGTATCGGTCGCGGTCGATCCAAGGTCAATTGGAACACAAATAGATGATACTATTATGCAAAAAAATTTATCAACCAGACTTACTTTAGAAGACAAAAGTTATTTTTTAGCAGTAAAATCAAAAGTTCTTGACGGGAGAATATTCATAACTGGTAAAGTCGATAATCCAGAGGATAAACTCGAAATTACCAAAATAGCTTGGGAAACAGAGGGAGTAAGATCAGTAAGAAATGATATTAAGATTAAAGAAGAATTTAATTTTAAACAATCAGCTAAGGATCTTTTAATTACCTCTCAATTAAGAACAGCCCTGGTGTTTAATAATGAAATCAAATCAAGAAACTATCAAATAGATACATATAAAAAACGAATATACATTTATGGTATTGCTGAAACAAAAGATGAGCTTAATTTGGTAGTTGAAGAAGCTAAGTCAATTTTAGATGTTGAAAAAGTGATAGCAAGTATCCTTTTAATGGAAGACTTAAGAATTCAAAAGAATTAATTTTTTTTATTATAGTCAATTACACCAGCAGAATATGCGGCAACGGATGCTAAGTTTAAAATTTCTGAAGTTGAACTTCTAAGTGGAGCTATTTCTATTGCTTGTCCTAATCCTATAAGAAGTGGACCAATTACTTTCGCCCTACTCATTGATTTCATTGTTTTAAATGATATCGCTGCACTGTGCTGGCTCGGCATTATCAAAACATTTGCATTACCCACGATTTCTGAAAATGGATATAATTCTTTATAAGTTTCCTCTAAAGCGACATCGGGTTGCATTTCGCCATCAAATTTAAAGTCGACTTTTCTCTCTTTTAAAATTTGCACTGCATCACTTATTCGTTTTGTTCTATCTGTTACAGGCTGACCAAAAGTTGAATGGGATAAAAAGGCTACCTTTGGATCAAAACCAAATAATCTCACTACTCTTGCTGTTGAAATTGCCATTTCTGCCAATTGATTTGCATCTGGATACTCAATTACAGAGGTATCACAAACAAATATTGTTTTACCTCTGTTAATTATCATGTTTAGACCAAACATTATTTCGCCTGGCCTTGGATCTACAACTTTTGTAATTTTTTCTAATGATGAAGAATAACGTCTGGTATTTCCAGTTACCATTGCGTCCGCGTCTCCACAAGAAACCATACAAGCCCCCCATATGACTCTGTCATTTCTAATTAATTTGTCACAATCTCTCTCTAATAAACCCTCTTTTCTTTGAAGTTTTTCAAATAAAAATTTTACATATCTCTCTCTTAATTCTTTATCCGTTGAGTTGATTATTTTAATATCGAGCTTTTCCTCATAACCAATTTCATATAATTTTTTTTTTACTATATCTTCTTTAGCAATTAAGATTGGCTCACCAAGTCCATTATTTTTAAATGCTATTGCTGCTTTCAAATTATTTTCATCTTCTCCATCTGCGAACACTACTCTTTTTTGATTTTTTTTAATTTGGGAGTTTATGCCCTGAATTACTGCCACTGATGGATCCAATCGGTTTTTGAGTTGTTCAGCATAAATATCGAAATCTTCAATATTTTTTCTTGCAACACCTGTTTTTATTGCCGCTTTTGCAACCGCAACCGGAATTACACTTATTAATCTAGGATCGAAAGTTGAAGGAATAATATAATCCCTCCCGTAATGAGGCCGGTCCCCACCCATTGCAGCCACCACTTCATCCGGCACTCTTTCTCTTGCTAATGTAGCAATAGCTTTAACAGCAGCGACTTTCATTTCTTCATTTATTGTTTTAGCTCTAACATCTAGAGCTCCTCTAAAGATATATGGAAAACCAATTAAATTATTTACTTGATTTGGATAGTCTGATCTTCCAGTAGCTATAATGGCATCATCTCTCACATCTTCAACGTCCTCAGGAATGATCTCAGGATCTGGGTTTGCACATGCGAATACAATTGGATTCTTAGACATTTTTTTAACCATTACTTTTTTTAAGACCCCAGCTTGAGAAAGACCTAAAAACACATCTGCCCCATTAATTGCATCATTTAAAGTTCTATCTTTTGTTTTGATAGCAAATTTCTTTTTCCATTCATTTAAATCATCTCTTTCAGAATGAATAACCCCCTTTGAATCAAGCATTGTGATATTTTTATCTTTTACACCTGTATTTATAAAAAGATTTGCACAAGCCATTGCGGATGCACCTGCACCATTAATGACCACTTTTACATCCTTAATATTTTTTTTTGCAATATCACAAGCATTAATAAGTGCAGCACTTGTAATTATAGCTGTACCATGCTGATCGTCATGAAACACAGGAATATCTAATAATTTTTTTAATTCGTTCTCTATTATAAAACACTCAGGTGCTTTTATGTCTTCAAGATTAATTCCACCAAAGCTTTTTGAAATATTTTTTACAGAATTAATAATTTCTTTTGTATTTGAAGAATCTATTTCAATGTCAATGGAATCTATGTCTGCAAATCTTTTAAATAAAACAGCCTTTCCTTCCATAACTGGTTTTGAGGCAATTGCACCCAAATTTCCAAGACCTAAAATTGCTGAGCCATTACTTATTACAGCTACTAGATTACCTTTAGTAGTATAGTCATATGCAAGGTCAGGATTTTTTGAAATCGCTTTTACAGGAGCAGCAACTCCAGGTGAATATGCTAAAGCCAAGTCTCTTTTTGAAGTCATTGGTTTAGAGGAAATAATCTCAATCTTGCCAGATTTATTAGTATTATGAAAATCTAATGCTTCTTTATCTGAGTAATGTTCAATTTTATTTTTTTTCATTTTGATTATTTATGTATACAAATGAGCCAATAATAAGACTAATATGATTTATGAATATAATTAAGTCAACTGGGACTTTTAGTTTTTATACCATAATAAGTAGAATATCTGGGTACGTTAGAGACATTCTCATTGCCATATTTCTTGGTTCAGGACCTATCGCAGACGCTTTTTTTGTTGCATTTAGAATTCCAAATACATTTAGGAGAATCTTCGGGGAAGGTTCCTTCAATGCAGCTTTTGTGCCAAGTTACACAAAAGAGTTAACAAAATCTAAAAAAAATTCTGAAAGCTTTGCAAATAAAGTTTTTAGTTTATTAACTTTTTCATTGTTAGGACTTGTAATTCTTGTTGAATTATTTATGCCTTTATTTGTATCACTTATAGCACCAGGTTTTAAATCAGATCCTGAAAAGTTTATTATAGCAACTGACCTAACTAGGATTACATTTCCTTTTATATTGTTTATAAGTTTAGCATCTTTTTTTTCAGCAATTTTAAACTCACATAATAAGTTTGCAGCTGCTTCAGCCGCACCAATAATATTAAATATAGTTTTGATAATTATATTATTGTACGCCAAATACCTTGATGATTATCTTGTGATTTATATGTCCTATGGCGTATCAATAGCTGGACTCATTCAAATGATCTTTCTTATTTTAGTATTGAAAAAAATTTATAAGCCCCAGTTTGAAGTAAATTTAAATATTGATAATAAAACAAAAATTTTTTTTAAAAAACTTTTGCCAAGTATTTTTTCTTCAGGGGTGACTCAAATTAATATTTTGATTGGAACTATCATTGCCTCTTTTCAAGCTGGAGCTGTATCATATTTATATTATGCAGACCGAATTTATCAAATTAATCTTGCCATTGCAGGTATAGCAATAGGAACTGTCATACTTCCAAAACTATCCTCTTATATTGCTCAAAAAAAATTGAAGGATATTGATTTGATACAAAACAAGTCATTGGAACTTTCACTTTTTTTGAGTCTTCCTGCGATGGCAGGTCTATTGATTGCTTCCGAAGAAATTGTTTCATCATTATTTGGATATGGATCTTTTAACAAAGAGGGTGTTGAAAATTCTGCAAAAGCATTATTTTATTTTGCTTTAGGTTTGCCCGCTTTTTCACTGATTAAAATTCTCTCAAATTTTGTTTTTGCTAGAGATAATACAAAGACACCGTTTTATTTTTCGTTAATATCAGTTATCATTAATGCTTCAATAAGTATTTATTATTTTAGAGATTTTGGCTTTATAATAATTCCAGTTGCAACATCTATTTCATCCTGGATTAACGCTTTATTATTATATTATTATTTAAATCATAAAAAATTTTTTAAAGTAAGTTTAAGTTTAATATTTCAATTTTTCAAAATAATTTTATCAGTTTTATTAATGGCTTTATTCCTTTTCAGTTCAATTAATTTTTTCAGTGTTCAATTAGAATATGATAGTAATTTTAAAGTTATTTATCTTCTTTTATTAGTAATTTCATCAGCGATTATTTATTTTGCAATATCCTTAATTACTAAAGCTTTCAAATTAAGTGATATTAAAATAAGATATTAAGATGCCAGAAAAAAATATATTTTCGGGAGTTCAACCTACAGGCAATCTTCATTTAGGAAATTATATTGGTGCAATTAAAAATTTTGTAAAACTACAATCTGAAAATGACTCTAAATGTATTTATTGTGTTGTCGATTTACATGCAATTACTACAAAACAAGACCCCCAAAAATTAAAAGACAATATCCTTGAGACGACTGCAGTTTTTTTAGCAAGCGGAATTGATCCAAACAAAAGTATAATTTTTAATCAATCTATGGTACCTGCTCATTCAGAGGGAACATGGATTCTGAGTTGTATTGCAAGAATGGGTTGGTTAAACAGGATGACCCAGTTCAAGGAAAAAGCAGGTAAAGATAAAGAGAAAGCAAGTGTGGGATTGTATATTTACCCAATTTTAATGGCAGCTGATATTCTTTTGTACGATGCAACTCATGTTCCTGTCGGAGAAGATCAAAAACAACATTTAGAACTCACAAGAGATATTGCTCAAAAATTTAATACAGATTTTAAAGTACAAGATTTTTTCAAAATACCAGATCCTCTGATACAGGAAAAATTCTCTCGTATTATGAGTCTTAAAGATGCAAAAAATAAAATGAGCAAGTCAGACCCATCTGATGCTAGTCGTATAAATCTCACTGACACAGAGGAACAAATCCATAACAAAATTAAAAAAGCAAAAACTGATACGAAATCATTCCCTGCAAATGAAAAAGATTTGAATAAAAGAGCAGAAATTCAAAATTTGATAGGTATATATTCAAGTTTAAAATCCCAAAAAATTACAGACACGATAAATGAATTTCAGGGAAAAAATTTTTCAAACTTTAAAGAAAAACTATCAGAGGTTGTGATAGAAAATATTTCACCTATTTCAAAAGAGATATCAAAATTAAAATCAGATAAAGGTCATATTCTTCAAGTTTTAAAAGATGGAAGTGAAAAAGCCGAGGCAATTGCATCAGAAAAAGTAAAAAAAATTAAAGAAATTATTGGTTTTTAAAAATATTTTACTTTAAAAAACGACTTCAATTACTATATATATCTTATGTTTATACAGACACAACAAACTCCAAATCCTAATTCTTTAAAATTTCTTACTGAAAAAAAGGTTTCATTAGTTGGCCCTATTGAATTCAAAGATAAAAATGAGACATCTGTTAGCCTTATTAAAAATATTTTATCAATAAATGGAGTAACTGGAATTTTCTTATCTGATGATTATTTATCAGTAAATAAAGACGCAAACTCTGAATGGGAAGATCTTAAGCACATAATAATTTCGTACATTAATGATTTTTATGACCAAGGTAATGAATGTATAATTTCAGAAAAAAGATCTGAAAATTCAGAGGAACTATCAAGCGTAAAAAATACAATTATCAAGATACTTGAAACCAAGGTCAGGCCAGCTGTTGCTAGAGATGGTGGTGACATTAAATTTAAAGATTTTAAAGATGGCAAAGTAATTGTAGAGTTACAGGGAAGTTGCTCCGGATGTCCAAGCTCTACTTTAACGCTTAAAAAAGGCGTTCAAAATCTCCTTTGTCACTATGTTCCTGAAGTTAAAGAAGTGGAAGCAATATGAAAAAAGATTTATTTTCAGGATTGTCAAAAAAGAATTTTGATTTAAAAAAATTTAAAGAATTAAAAAAAATTTTATCAAAGCAAGGAATAGTTATTAAAAGAAAACCTTTTTCGAATATAAACTTTAAATTTGATGAATTTAAATCCTTATATCTTACTGGATTAGCTTCTTTTTTAATAGTGACCTTTGCTTTTATAATACCCCTGTCAGTAGATATTGATAATCAATTAGCGAGTAATAGCGAGTCTAAAATTAATAATTCAAAAACAAATTTTGAAAAAGTTCTAAGTGGAGAAAGCATTGATGATAAAGAAAAAGTTGATGAAGGTCTTGATTTATCTAATATACTAGAAGATGTTTTCAAGTTTGATGAATTGCCAGAGGATACAGTACGATTAAGCGCTTCTACAATTGAGCAATTATTTAAAGATACGAATTATTCTTTATCTGAGGTAAGACGAACAAAGAAAGTAAAGCCTATTAGATTATCCTTACTACCAAATGAGATGAAATCAATTGAAAATTCAGCAAAGAGAAAAAATCTCTTCATAAAAATCATATTACCTTTAGTGCTTGAGGAAAATAACAGAATCATTATTGACAGAAAAAAACTTTTCTCAATTCTCAATAAAAACAAAAATTCAAAAGATGAAATCAAGTGGTTAAATCAAAAATTTAAACAATATGGTGTTGTAAATAAAGATCTTGCTACTTTAAAAGTAAGGATGGATATAATTCCTGTATCACTAGCAATAGCTCAAGCAGCTAAAGAGACTGGTTGGGGAACCTCAAGATTTGCTATAGAGGGCAATGCATTGTTTGGTCAATGGACTTGGTCAGGAGAAGGTATTAAACCAGCTGGAGCTGATACAAATGCAACTTACAAAGTGATGAAGTTTAATGTGCTCAAAGCATCAGTCAGAGCTTATCAAAGAAATTTAAATACACATTCAAGTTATAAGAAATTTAGATTTATAAGAGCGCAGTTAAGAGATGATAACAAAAAATTGGATAGTTTGAAACTTGCGGAATATTTAGATAATTATGCTCAAACAGGAACCGAATATACAAAGGTATTAAAACAAATCATCCAACAAAATCAATTAAAAGATTTTGATGAAGTTAAACTACTTCCTCTTAGCATAAAATATAAAAATATCATTTAGGAATTTGAACCGTGAATTGGTGACCAAACCACTTCCATTTACCATTTTCATTTAAAGAACAATTCAATCTTCCCCTTCTAAAAGAAAATTTTTCTCTAAAAGAAATTTTCATAACATTATTTTCATTAACCGAAATATTTGGATTACCCCAATTATCACCTTCATTAGAAAAACAATTTATATTCTTTATGTTTTTTTGATTATCAAAAAATTCAATTTCAACCGATGGAGGATTATTATTTACTAGCACGTACTTATCCTCGGGTTTAAAATTTTTATACTGCAAAGGCAAGTATTTGATAATAGAGCTAAATCTTTCCATTTTTCCATAATTCTCATTAATAGGAAATCTTGGTAGTTCATACTTATCCTTGGTGCTGTCTATTACTCCTGAGTGTTGTCCAAAAGCATATTTAAATTTTTTTTTAATAAAATTTTTTTGTTGTAAAGAATATTCACCAAAAGGATATGAAAAAAAGATTGGATTATATCCTAAATTTGTATTGAAAATTTCAATTGATTTATCGATATCATCTTTAAAATCAGAAAATGAAAAATTTATTAGATATTCGTGAGTATGTGAATGATTACCTATAAAAGCAAAATTTTCTTTCTCAACTTCTTTGATTTGTTCCCAGGTCATATAACCTCTTTTTCCAATTGGTTCTGTAGAAACAAAAAGAATAAAAGGTATTTCATTCTTTTTTAAAATTGGCCATGCATTTTCATAGAAAGATAAAAATGCGTCGTCGATAGTTAATAGTATCTTCTTATTATCTTTAGGTTTATCAAATTCTTCACTAAATAACTTTGGATTATAAAACTCAAACCCATTATTTTTAATGGCGGCAATGTGCTCTAAAAAAATATTCATTCTGATATTTGTTGATGGGTATTTATTTTCTTCAAATCTATGATACATTATTGAGAGAACTCCTTGATCATCTGGATTGTATTGTGTCACTTCTTCTGATGATATATTTGAGTGGAAAAAAATGAGCAAAAATAAAATCGTAGATTTAATTGTGGATGCAGCAAGTGATAAAATTTTATTTAAACTCATTTCTAAAGATAAGATTTATACTAATGAGCACGAAAACAGTAGAAAAAATTTTGATAAATTTTCTGTTTTACTAATGAATTTTTTAACAAAAAAACAATACTCCTTTAAAAAGATAAGAAATGTTTTCATCAATCAAGGCCCTGGCAAATACACAAGTATAAGAACTTCAATGGCAATTATTAAGGCTTTACAGCTTGTTTATGGTTTTAATTATTATGGTTTTAACAATAAAGATAAAGTTGATGGAGATTATAAGAAAATTTTACAATTATTTAGGCAAAAAAAATTGATAAAAAATTTGATTAAACCACTTTATTTGAGTTAAAATATACTATGACAGATTCAATTGAAAAAAAATGCATTGCAAATGGCGTCAAACTTACTGATCAAAGAAAGACAATTGCAAGAGTAATATCCGATTCAAAAAAGACATATGGAGAGGCTGATCATCCTGATGTAGATGAACTTTACAAAAGAGTTTCAAATATAGATCCTAAAATTAGTATCGCTACTGTTTATAGAACTGTAAAACTTTTTGAGGAGTCTGGTATTTTAATGAAACACGATTTTAAAGATGGAAAAGCTAGATATGAATTAAATGATGACCACAATCATTTAATAGATATTAAATCAGGAAATATAATAGAATTTACAGATGAAGAAATTGAAAAAATTCAAAAAAGAATAGCCGAAAAACATGGTTATAAACTTGTAGACTCCAAGCTTGAACTTTATTGTGTTAAAAAATAACTTCATTGATGGCAAATAAAATATTCATTAAAACTTTTGGATGTCAAATGAATGAATACGACTCCAACAGAATTTTTGATACCGTAAAAAAAATTGGTTTTTCAAAAACATCTATTCAATCTGATGCAGATTGTTATCTAATAAATACATGTCATATTAGAGATAAAGCAAAAGAAAAAGTGTATCATGAAGTTGGTAGAGTTAAAAAAATTTTTAGAAATAAGAAAAAACCAATACTCGTTGTTGCAGGATGCGTCGCTCAAGCAGAAAATGAAGAAATGCTTAAAAGAGAGCCTTATATTGATATAGTTGTAGGTCCTCAATCCTATCATCAAATAAATTCCTTAATTTCAAATTATAAAAATGATCGTATAGAATTTACAGAATTTGAAACAAAAGATAAGTTTAATTATTTAGATAAGATAAAGAATTCATCAAGTAAAGTTTCATCATTTCTTACAATTCAAGAAGGATGTGATAAGTTTTGTAGTTTTTGTGTAGTTCCATATACACGTGGCCCTGAATACTCAAGGCCTTTTGAAAAAATTATTTTAGAGGCTCAAGATTTGGTTAAAAGTGGAGCAAAAGAAATAATTTTACTCGGACAAAATGTAAATGCATACTCATACGAGGGTAAATCAAAAGTATATAGATTATCAGATTTAATAAATGAGTTAGAAAAATTTACGGAAATTAAGAGAATTAGGTATACAACCTCCCATCCAAGGGATATGACCGATGATTTACTTGAGTGTTATTCAAACTCAAAAAAATTACAACCATTTGTTCATTTACCGATTCAAAGCGGTTCGGACAAAGTTTTAAAATTAATGAACAGGGGCCACAAAGTTGAAAAATATTTTGAGATCTATGAAAAACTTAGAAAAATAAATTCAACAATTAAATTCTCTAGTGATTTTATTATTGGGCATCCAGGAGAAACTGATCAAGATTTTAGTGATACATTAAATTTTTTAAATAAAATTAAATTTATCAATTCTTACTCGTTCATATTTAGTCCAAGACCTGGGACACCTGCATCTAATTTAGATTTAATTGATTATGAAGTTGCCAAAGAAAGACTTGTCAAAGTCCAAAAAATTCTTTTTCAATACCAATTAGGACATAATGAGTCTTTTTTGGGGAAAAAAATCGAAGTACTTGTAGAAAATAAAATGAAAAAAAATCAAATGTATTTTGGAAGGAATAAGTATTTTAATGGGGTGATATTTGACGGAAATGATAAGCTTATAGGACAAACTGTCAAAATAAAGATTGATAAAGTAAACCAAAATAATTTATTTGGAAAAATAGATTCTAATTCAGATATGAAGGCTGCTTAATCTTGAATAATCCTTTATTAAACAAACTAAATAAAGATCTCAAATTTGTTTACTCTGATAACAACACTTTAAGTATCATATTTAATAACAATGAAATATTAATGGGTGTAGTAGGTGAATTTAATAATAATTTAAAAGAACTAGAAAAAATTACAGAGACGAAAATATACTCCAGGGGAAACTCAATATTAGTTAAAAGTTCCAACACAAAAAATGAATTAATTAAAAATGCTATAATTTTTCTTACAGATCAGTTAATTTTAAATGGAACGATTGAAAAAAAAGATATAATTTCTTCAATAAATAAATTTATGATTAACGAAAAAACAGATAAAAAAATTGAATACATAATCAAGACTCCAAAAAAATCAGTTATTCCAAGATCGGAAAAACAAAAAAATTATGTAAGAGCACTGAGAGAAAGCGATATTATTATTTCTTGTGGTCCCGCAGGGACAGGAAAAACTTTTCTCGCAGTAGCAGTTGCTTTGACAATGTTACTTGATAAAAAGATTGAGAGAATAATTTTATCTAGACCAGCAGTTGAGGCAGGTGAAAGATTAGGTTTTTTGCCTGGAGATATGAGAGAAAAAGTAGATCCATATTTAAGACCTTTATACGACTCACTTTATGATTTGTTAGACTTTGAGAAGATCCAAAAAAGAATTGAAATAGGCGATATTGAAATAGCTCCATTAGCATTTATGAGAGGAAGAACATTAAAAAACTCATTTGCGATCTTAGATGAAGCACAAAACGCAACTGATACACAAATCAAAATGTTTTTAACAAGAATTGGAGAAAACTCTAAAATTGTAATCAATGGTGATCCCTCACAAATTGACTTACCAAATAAATCTCTATCAGGTTTGAATAGGTCAAAAAAACTCCTTGGGCATTTAAATGAAATTTCAGTTGTAGATTTTGATCACTCAGATGTAGTTAGACACCCGTTAGTTTCTAAAATAGTGAAAGCTTATTCTGATCAAAATAAAGAGCAATGATTAAAGCTGAAATAGTCGTTGATTTCCCAAAATGGAGAGCTAAAATTAAAAATCCAAATCTTTACTTTAAAAAAAAAATTAAAAAACTTTCCAAAATAAAACCATTAAAAAAAAAAAATTTTCAGTTTACTTTATTATTGACAAATAAGACTGTTATAAAAAAACTTAATAAAAAATTTCGAAAAAAAAATAAAGAAACTGACGTTTTGTCTTTTCCCATAAATAGTCATTTTAATAAAAATTATAAAGGAGATATAGCTATTTGTTATGAGATTATAAATTTAAGATCTAAAAAAACAAACTTTAATATTGAATTTGATAAAATGTGGATCCACGGTCTTCTTCACTTACTTGGTTATAATCATATAAAATTAAAAGATTACAAAAAAATGTTAAGAAAAGAACAAGATATTTTAAAACGAGTAAATTAAAATTGACAAGAAAATATTCCAAGAATTTTACCTTTTATTTAGTACCATTTGTTTGTGGATTAATTTCTACGTTAAGTTTACCGCCGTATAATTTTTTTTATCTTAATTTCATTTCATTTCCGTTTTTACTTATATTCTATCTGAGCTTGCAAGTTAAAAAAGACTTTTCATCTTTTGTTTATGGATGGGTATTTGGCTTTGCGTATTTTGTTTCAAATATTTATTGGATTGCACACTCATTGACCGTTGAAGAAATGTTCAAACCATTAATTCCATTTGCGATTACAATAATTCCTCTTTTTCTTGGAATTTTTTATGGAATATCTTTTTTAATTTTTTCATATTTTAAACCAAAAAAAAAAATTGAGAGTATTTTTTTATTTGCCTTAGTATTTTCATTAATAGAATATTTAAGGGGTCATATACTTGGAGGTTTTCCTTGGAACTTAATTTCGTTTAGTTTAATTGAAATAAATCAATTTATACAAATCTTATCATACGTTGGAACATATTCGTTTAATTTAATAATTATAACTATTTTTTTAGTGCCGGTAGTCATCTTGTTCGAAGTATCAATTAAAGCAAAATTATTAACAGTCTTTTTGTCACTAACTTTAATAATTTCCAATTTAATTTTTGGTAACTTAGTTTTAAATAAACACAATAATGTCCCAAGCTCACCATTAAATTTAATAATAAAGATTGTTTCACCTAAAATTGATCTTAAAAGATTTTTTGATGGGACAGATCCTTCTTTAGTCATAAAAGACTTGGCAGAACTAGGGAATACTGACAATAGAGATGCAGTTTATATATATCCCGAGGGAATATTACCATCGATTAATCTAAATGAAATTCAAGATTACTCCTCAGTTTTTAATAATTATTTTACGGATAATCACAAAATTATAATTGGTATGACAAGATATAAAGAAACAGAAATTTTTAATTCTATGGTTTTACTAGATAATAATTTAGAATTAATAAGCGTTTATGATAAAAATAAACTTGTTCCATTTGGTGAATATCTACCCTTCGAAAATTTTTTTAAGAAATATGGTTTTAAAAAAATTACCCAAGGATATCAATCTTTCAGTTCTTCAAATAGAAGAGACTTAATTAATATAAATGATATAAGATTTCTTCCTTTAATATGCTATGAAATAATTTACTCAGGAAGTCTTTACAAAAAAAATGATAGTTATGATTTTATTATAAATATTTCAGAAGATGGATGGTTTAGAGAGTCTGTTGGCATAGATCAACATTTTTATCATTCTGTTTTTAGATCTATCGAAGAGGGCAAAAACATAATTAGATCTGCAAACAATGGAATTTCAGCGTATATTGATAGTAAAGGACAAATTATTAAAAAGATTGAATCAACTCAAAAGGGAGTAATTGAAATTGATACTTATAAAAAAGGATCAAAAACAATTTTTAGTTCTTTTGGAAATAAGATTTTCTTTTATTTCCTTATTTTTTATATTACGGTCATTTTTTTATTAAAAATAAAGGGGAGACAATGAAAAAGAATTATTTATTTACAAGCGAATCCGTCTCTGAAGGTCATCCAGACAAAGTTTGCGATAGAATTTCTGATATGGTTGTAGATACATATTTAGGTGCTGAGCCTCAATCAAGAGTAGCTTGTGAAACATTAACAACGACAAATAAAGTGGTGCTTGCTGGAGAAGTAAGAGGACCAGAAATTAAAAAAAATGATCTTATAGAAAAAGTAAGACATTGTATCAAAGATATCGGTTATGATCAGGATGGTTTTACATGGAAAGAAGCAACTAAAATTGAAAGTCATTTACATGCTCAATCAGCCGACATAGCAATGGGAGTCGACTCGTCTGGTAATAAAGATGAGGGAGCAGGGGACCAAGGGATTATGTTTGGCTATGCATGCAATGAGACTGATGTTTTAATGCCTGCACCTATACATTATTCACATAAGATTTTAAGACTGATGGCTGCGGATAGAAAATCTGGAAAATTAAAAAACATTGAGCCAGACTCTAAAAGCCAAATAACAATTGAATATAAAGATGGCAAACCTGCAAATGTTAAATCTGTGGTTATCTCAACTCAACATTCTGCAGATGTGGATCAATCTCAAGTAAGAAAATTAGTTATGCCGTATATTGAAAAATCTATACCAAAAAATCTTCTAAACAATTTAGATGAAAAAGAAATTTATATTAATCCAACAGGAAACTTTGTTATTGGTGGTCCCGACGGAGACAGTGGTCTCACAGGTAGAAAAATTATTGTTGATACATATGGTGGTGCTGCACCACATGGTGGGGGAGCTTTTTCAGGTAAAGACCCAACCAAGGTTGATCGATCGGCTGCTTATGCTTCTAGATATTTAGCAAAAAATGTTGTTGCTTCAAAAATTGCAGATAAGTGTTTAATACAACTTGCCTATGCCATTGGAGTATCTAAACCATTGTCCATCTACGTTGATTTATTTGATAATGATGAAGAAAAAAATAAACATGTAGAAAAATTGATTAGTGAAAATTTTGATTTAAGTCCTAGAGGTATAAGAGAAATGTTAGGTTTAAATAAACCCATTTATGAAAAATCAGCTGCTTATGGTCATTTCGGCAGGGAACCAGAGGGTAATGGTTCTTTTTCCTGGGAAAAAACGGATAAAAAATCGATATTTTCTAAGTAAAAAGTTGAAAAAATAGTTAAAAATAACTATATATTCTTTAAATCGTTGAATTTTAATAATGGGCTTCGGCCCATTTTTTTTTGGAGAAGAATGTTAAACAAAAGAGCAGATAAACTAGAGTTACTTAGAATAGCTGAAGCTGTAGCACTTGAAAAATCTATTGATAAAGAATTGATTATTAATTCAATGGAAACCGGAATTGCAAAAGCAGCAAAATCTAAGTTTGGAAACGAAAATGAAATAAAAGTCTTAATTAATAGAGATAGTGGAGATATTGAACTTTTTAGAAAATTAGTAGTTGTAGAAGTACCAGAAAATTCCAACACAGAAATTAGCCTAAAAGATGCAGAAAAATATGGCGAAAAAAAAATTGGGGATGAGGTTTTACAACCTTTACCATCTTTTGATTTTGGAAGAATAGCTGCGCAAACCGCAAAACAAGTAATCAGTTTTAATGTTAGGGAGGCAGAAAGAGAAAGACAATTTAACGAATTTATAGATAAAAAAGACACAATATTAAGTGGGATCGTTAAAAGATTAGAATTTGGAAACGTTATAGTTGATCTAGGTAGAACAGAGGCAATAATTCAAAAAAACGAAATGATTCCAAGAGAGAATATAAAAGCAGGTGATAGAGTAAAGGCTTACTGTTATGATGTCAGGAGAGAACAAAGAGGTCAACAAATTTTCTTATCAAGAGCACATCCAAAGTTCATGGAAAAATTATTTATTCAAGAAGTTCCAGAGATCTATGACGGGCTTATAGAAATAAAATCATCTGCAAGAGATCCAGGAAGCAGAGCTAAAATTTGTGTTCAAGCTGTAGATACATCACTTGATCCAGTTGGGGCGTGTGTTGGTATGAGGGGAAGCAGAGTACAAGCAGTAGTCAATGAACTACAAGGGGA
This sequence comes from uncultured Pelagibacteraceae bacterium, assembly GCA_902566755.1. Taxonomy (GTDB): domain Bacteria; phylum Pseudomonadota; class Alphaproteobacteria; order Pelagibacterales; family Pelagibacteraceae; genus Pelagibacter. Next base: position 16,491 of record CACFJR010000010.1, on the reverse strand, counting down.
AAAAATCGACATTGTTAATTGGTCTGAAGACCCAGCTTTGGTTGTTTCAAATGCTTTATCTCCAGCAGAGGTCCAAAAAGTGATCGTAGACTCAGAGCAAAAAAAAATGGATGTCATCTTAACTGAAGAAAATCTGAGCAAAGCTATTGGTAGAAGAGGTCAAAATGTAAGACTTGCAACAAAGCTTTTAAACTATGAAATTAATATTATGACTGACAAGGAAGAGTCAGAGAGAAGACAAGTAGAATTTAAAGATAAAACAGACACTTTGATGAAAAACCTTGAAGTTGATGAAACGTTAGGACAGTTGCTTGTGGCCGAAGGTTTTTCAACAATTGAGGATATTAAAGATAGTGAAATAGATAATTTATCTAAAATAGAGGGTATCGAGGAAGAAACAGCTAAAGAATTAGTCCAAAGAGCAAAAGAATTTTATCAAAAAGATCAAGAGGAAATACAACAAAAGATCAAAGACTTGGGAATTCAGTCGGATTTAACAGAACATAAAGGTCTTACGCCAGGTATGCTTTTAACCTTGGGCGAACAAAAAATTTTATCTTTGAACGATTTTGCTGATTTGGCGTCGGATGAATTGATAGGTGGTTTCGACATAATCAAAGGTGAAAAAATAAAAATTAAAGGCTATCTCGAGGATTTTGCACTTTCAAGAAAAGAGGCGGATGATTTAATCATGTCAGCTAGAGATAAAATTTATAAAAATTAGAAATGAAAAAAAATGGAAACAAAAAAAACAAAATTAACAATATCAGGAAAACCCAGAAAAAATTTATATGATAGTCAGGGTTTAACAAACAACAAAAAAAAACAAAAGTTTGTTACTGAGAAAAAAATTTCCAAACCATTTAATAAAAGTAACCCTGAATCTCAAAAATTTCATAAAAAACCATTTTCAGGTAAACCATCTTTTGCACCAAAATCGGGAAAATCTCCATTTCCATCAAAAATAAGCGATTATGAGAGGAGAAAACTTGCTGAGCAAAGAGCAACTAAGAAAATAAAAGGTGATTCTAAAGATAAGGACGGTAAAAATAAATTTTCAACTAAAAAAAGGGAACTTAAACTTACCGTTTCAAGAGCTTTAAGTGAAGATATAGAATTTAGATCAAGAAGTTTAGCCTCAATTAAAAGAGCAAGAGAGAAAGAATTAAGAGAAACAAAAAATACAAATGATGATGAAAACTCAAAAAATGTAAAAAGAGAAGTAAGTATACCAGAGCTTATTACTATAAGAGATCTTGCAAATAGAATGGCTGAACAATCATCTAGTATTATAAAACATTTGATGGGAATGGGTGTTACTGTAACGATAAATCACACTATTGATGCTGATACCGCTGAATATCTAGTTAAAGAATTTGGTCATATTCCTTTAAAAGAAAAAAAAGCAGAAGAAATGGTAAGCAAAATTAAGGAGATAAAATCTGAAAATCTTCAAAATAGACCTCCAATAATAACAGTTATGGGTCATGTAGATCATGGAAAAACATCAGTTTTAGATGTGCTAAGAAGCACAAATGTTGTATCAGGTGAACATGGTGGAATTACCCAACATGTAGGTGCATATCAAATAGTTCATAACAATGAAAAAATAACTTTTATAGACACCCCTGGCCATGCTGCATTTACAGAAATGAGAGCGAGAGGTTCAAAGTTGACAGATATTGTTGTGTTAGTAGTAGCTGCAGACGACGGGGTCAAACCCCAAACAATAGAGTCGATTAAGCATGCTAAGGCAGCAAAGGTACCTATTGTTGTGGCAATAAATAAGTGTGATTTACCAGATGCTGATCCACAAAAAATTAAAAATCAGCTTTTAGAGCACGAATTAATTGCTGAAGATTTGTCAGGAGACACGCTTATGGTAGAAATTTCTGCAAAAACAAAAAAGAACATTGATAAACTTTTGGAGTCTATAACTTTACAATCTGAACTTTTAAATTTGAAAACAGATTTTGATAATAAAGCTACTGGTATTGTTTTAGAGTCAAAAATTGATATTGGGAGAGGTCCAATTGCAAACATAATTGTGACATCCGGAAAATTAAAAAAAGGGGATCATTTTGTATGTGGGCCTCAATGGGGAAAGGTGAGAGCGATAATTGATGACACTGGAAAATCTGTTGACGAAGCTTTACCATCTACACCAGTCGAAATATTAGGAATAAGTGGGGCTTCAAAATCTGGTGATGATTTTTTAGTTCTTGATACAGATAAAGAGGCTAAGGTTTTAAGTGAAGCAAGAATAAATGAAGCTCAATCCAAAAAGAGCCAAGTTTCAATTATAACTCAAGACTCTGCTTTTAAAGATCAAACAAGTGAGGAATTAAACATTATTATAAAGTCAGACGTCCATGGTTCATCCGAGGCAATTAAAAATGCTGTAAACTTAATAAAACATGATGAAGTAAAACCAAAAATTATTTTATCAGATGTTGGAATGGTCACCGAAACTGATGTTAACTTAGCAAAGGCTTCAAATGCTGTTCTCATAGCCTTTAATGTAAAGCCAAGCAAAGAAGCTAAAAAAATTGCCGAGCAAAGTGTAGTAAAAATTTCGTCTTTTAATATCATTTATGAATTAATAGATTTCGTAAAGAGCAAAATGTCTGGTTTGCTCTCACCAGAGATAGAAGAAAGCATAACTGGTTCGGCGGAAATTTTAGAAATTTTTAAAGTCTCAAAAGTTGGTAAAGTTGCTGGCTCAAAAGTAACCACAGGTGAAATAAATCAGGATTCTCTAGCTAGAGTTATCAGAGATGGAACAGTTGTTTTTACAGGAAAAATTGGATCTATTTTTAGGGAAAAAAATCAAACAAAACAAGTTACAGAAGGATTAGAATGTGGGATAACCTTGAAAAATTTTAATGATTTCCAGAAGAAGGATATCATTGAGGCGTACAACTCAAAAACAACAGAGAGATCAGTATAATGGGAAAATTAGGAAAACCAATTACCCAAAGGCAGCTTAGAGTTGGTGAGATGATTAAGCAAGCATTAAGTATGATTTTTTTAAAGGATGAAGCAAAACTTCCAAACGTGCAAACTAAAGGAATAACAGTGACTGAAGTTAGAATGAGTCCAGACCTTAAAACTGCAAAAACTTTCGTCTTACCTCTTGGTGGAATAAATTCCGATGAAACTGTGGAAAATCTAAAAGAATTTTCTTATGTAATAAGAAAAACTTTATCAAAAAAAATTAACATGAAGTTTTTACCAAAACTTCTATTTGTTAAAGACGAGTCTTTCGATTATGCTGAAAAAATTGAGAATTTAATTAAACAAACAAATAAATAGGAAAGAAATGAACAAAAAATTAAAAGAAGTTGCTTTACATGAAAAAGACACTGGATCTTCAGAGGCACAAATTGCTTTGTTAACCGATAAAATTGAAAATTTATCAACTCATATGAAGAAATTTAAAAAAGACAAACATTCATCTGTAGGACTGTTAAAAGCAGTAAATAAGAGAAAGAAATTATTAGATTATCTTAAAAAAAATAAATCTGATGCTTACAAAAATATATTAACTAAATTAAACTTAAGGAAATAAATGTTTAAAGTTTTTAAAAAAGAAATAAATTTTGGTGGGAAGAAAATCACCCTTGAGACAGGAAAGGTTGCTCGTCAAGCAGATGGAGCAATAATAGCAACTTGTGGTGAGACTGTAGTTTTAGCAACGGCCGTAGGTGCAAAAAAAGTTAATCCAGATGTAGATTACTTTCCCTTATCGGTAAATTACCAAGAAAAATATTACGCTGCCGGTAAAATACCTGGAGGATACTTTAAAAGGGAAGCGAGACCTACAGAGAGCGAAACTCTTATCTCACGATTGATTGATAGACCTATAAGACCGTTGTTTCCAGATGAATTTAAAAATGAAGTACAAGTTTTACCCACAGTAATTTCATATGATAAAGAAAATGAGGCTGATATTTTATCTATCATTGCCTCTTCGGCTGCATTAGCTATCTCTGGAATGCCTTTTTTAGGACCAGTTGGAGCGTCAAGAGTCGGTTTTATCGGTGGAAAATATGTTTTAAATCCATCAAAAAAAGATTTAGAAAATTCAAAGTTAGATTTAGTAGTTGCTGGGACAAAAGACGCTGTGCTAATGGTAGAGTCAGAGGCAAGTGGCCTAACTGAGCAACAAATGTTAGATGCTGTGAAATTTGGTCATGAGGGATTTGTTCCTGTTGTAAAAATGATCGAAGACTTAGCTAAGGAATGTAAAAAACCTGATTGGGTTGTTGAAAAAAAAGACTTGTCATCTGTTAAGAAAAAATTAGAGGGCGAATTTACTAAAGACTTAAAAAAAGCATTCTCAATAAAAGATAAACAAGAAAGATCAAATTTAATATCTGAAGTTACAGAAAAAGCAAAAAAACTCTATGAAGAAGATGAAAATTTTACAGAGTTAGATGTTATGCATGAACTTAAAGATATTGAAAAAGGAATTGTAAGAACTGATATATTAAAAAATAAAAACAGAATCGATGGAAGAGGTCTTGCTGATGTAAGACCAATTATGTGTGAAGTTGGAGTACTTCCAAGAGTTCATGGATCTGCTTTATTTACTAGAGGAGAAACTCAAGCAATAGTTACAACCACTCTAGGAACTTCTGATGACGAACAAAGAATTGAAAGTTTAGATGGACTTCAAAGAGAAAGATTTATGCTTCACTACAACTTCCCACCTTTTTCTGTTGGAGAGACTGGCAGAATTGGTACTGGAAGAAGGGAAATTGGGCATGGAAAATTGGCCTGGAGAGCAATCAACTCTTCATTACCTTCTAAAGAAAGTTTTCCATATACTTTTAGAATAGTCTCTGAAATTACAGAGTCCAATGGATCTTCATCTATGGCAACTGTATGTGGTTCATCACTCGCATTAATGGATGCAGGAGTTCCAATTAAGGAGCCTGTTGCAGGTATAGCAATGGGCTTAATTAAAGAAGGAGATGAGTTTAGCGTACTTTCAGATATTCTTGGAGATGAAGATCACCTTGGAGACATGGATTTTAAGGTAGCTGGAACGAAAGACGGAATTACATCCCTTCAGATGGATATAAAGATAACTGGTATTACTTTTGAAATTATGGAGCAAGCATTGAAGCAAGCAAAAGATGGAAGAATTCATATTTTGGAAGAGATGAATAAAGCTTTAGCGAAATCAAGAAAAGATGTCGGTAAACACACTCCAAAAATGGAAAAAATTACAGTTGATAAGAAAGATATAGCAACTGTCATCGGTAAGGGTGGAGCTACAATAAGAGAAATTGTTGAAAAATCAGGAGCAAAAGTAGATGTCAATGATGAAGGGGTAGTAACTGTAGCAGCACCAGATGAAGATTCTAGAAACAAAGCTATGCAAATGATTAAAGATCTTACAGCAAAAGCTGAACTTAACAAGATTTATAACGGCAAAGTTATGAAAATTATGGAGTTTGGAGCTTTTGTAAATTTCTTAGGCAAACAAGATGGCCTTGTTCATATTTCGGAACTAGCGGACAAGAGAGTAGCTAAAGTTACTGATGTTGTAAAAGAAGGTGATGAAGTAAAAGTAAAAGTTATTGGTTTTGATAGAGGAAAAGTAAAACTATCAATTAAGCAGGCAGCTGTTTAAAATTACTAAAATCCACCTCTCCAATTATTTTTGTCATTGAAATGATCTTTTTCATTTTTGGAAGTTGGCCTAAATAAGTACATTAAAACGACTAATAAAACAAAAATTGATAGAAGAATTTCCACCATAGTTTATGACATATTTTTTGGATCAGGCATTCCTACTTTGTTATAACCAGCATCAACATAATGAATTTCACCAGTCACACCTCCACCAAGATCACTTAATAAATATAAGGCTGAATTTCCTACATCGTGAATATCAACATTTCTTTTTAAAAAAGAATGATCCTCATTCCACTTGTATAAGAATTTAGCATCACCAATTGCAGATGCAGCAAGCGTTTTAATTGGACCAGCGCTAATTGCATTTACTCTAATTTTCTTAGAACCCAAATCCCTTGCTAAATATTTTACACTAGCCTCTAATGCAGATTTACAAACACCCATAACATTGTAATTTGGAATTGCCTTTGTAGACTCATAGGTTAATGTTAGCATACTTCCTCCATCTTTCATTATCTTAGACGCTTCTTTTGCAACCTCTGTAAATGAAAAACATGAAATTAACATACTTCTTAGAAAATTTTCTCTAGTTGTATTGAGATACTCACCAGACAGTTCTGATTTATCTGAAAATGCAACTGCATGAACCACAAAGTCAATTCGACCCCATTGATTTTTTATATCTTCGAATAATTGTACTACTTCTTCTTTTTTTTCAACATCGCAACTAAATGTAACTTTTGAATTTAATTTTTCTGCTAAAGGTATTACTCTTTTTTTAAGAGCATCCCCGAGGTAAGTGAATGCTAATTCTGCACCCGCTTCAGCTAATTTTTGAGATATTCCCCATGCAATAGACCTCTCATTTGCAACACCCATGATTAGTCCTTTTTTTCCTTTCATTAGATCCATAAATTAAACCTTTTCAAAAACTAGCGTTGCGTTAGTTCCACCAAAACCAAAACTATTAGACATTACGGAGTTTAAATTAACACCTTTTTCAACTTTGGTAACTATCGGATACTTTTTAGCTTCGTCATCCATGTCAGTAATATTTGCAGATGCTGCAATAAAACTATTTTTCATCATTATTAAACTATAAATTGCCTCATGAACAGACGTAGCCCCCAATGAGTGACCAGCTAACGATTTTGTAGAACTTATTTTTGGTTTATAATCTTTAAATGTTTCACCAACTGCCTTTAGTTCTGTAATATCACCAACAGGCGTGGATGTTCCGTGTGTATTTATATAATCAATTTTGTTTTTTACAGTGCTTAAAGCCATTTGCATACATCTTACTGCTCCTTCACCTGAAGGTGCAACCATATCATAACCATCAGAGGTAGCGCCATAACCAGTCAATTCTGCGTAAATTTTTGCTCCTCTTGCTTTTGCATGTTCATATTCCTCTAAAACTAAAACTCCTCCGCCACCAGCTATAACGAATCCATCTCTAGTTTTGTCATAAGGTCTCGAAGCCTTTTCTGGTGTGTCATTATATTTTGAAGATAATGCAGTCATTGCATCAAACATAGCAGTCATAGCAAAATGAACTTCGTCACTTCCCCCAGCAAAAATAATTTTTTGTTTACCTAATTGAATTAGTTCCATAGCATTACCAATGCAGTGTCCACTAGTGGCGCATGCTGAACTGATAGTGTAATTAACGCCTTTAATTTTAAATGGAACTGCTAATGTTGCAGAAGCAGTGCTTGACATAGTTCTTGGTACTACAAACGGACCCATTCTCTTTGGACTTTTTGCTCTAGTTTTATCAGCTGCTAAAATTACATTTTCAATAGATGGTCCTCCTGAACCCATTATCATTCCCGTTGATATATTGCTTACATCTTTATCCTCTAAACCAGAGTCTTTAACTGCCTCTGCCATTGATATATAATTGTAAGCTGAGCCAGGTCCCATAAACCTTATAAATTTTCTATCAACATGGTCTTCAAGATTAATTTTTGGTTTTCCATGTATGTTACTTTTAAGATTATACTCTTTGTATTCATCAGAAAAAGAAATTCCTGATTTAGAATTTAATAGAGACTGATAGACTTCATCTTGATTGTTTCCTAAACAAGACACTACCCCAATCCCAGTTACAACAACTCTTTTCATTATTTGAATAAACCTACTTTTAAATTTTCTGTTGTGTAAATTTGTTTTCCATCAGCTAATAGTATTCCATTAGCCAGGCCAACAGTCGCTCCTTCTTTTTTAAGAATTTTTTTCATATTTATTTCATAAATTGCTTTTTTGACATTTTTAAGAACTTCACCAGTAAACTTTACAGTGTTCACACCCAAAGCTCTTCCTCTTCCTGGATTTCCAAGCCAACCTAAATAAAATCCAACTAATTGCCACATTGCATCTAAACCTAAGCATCCTGGCATCACTGGATCTTTTTTAAAATGACAATCAAAAAACCAAAGATTATCTTTAATGTCCAGTTCAGCAATTATTAATCCTTTACTAAACGTGCCCTTATTCTCGCTAATTTCAGTGATCCTGTCAAACATTAGCATAGGTGGTAAGGGGAGTTTTGCGTTACCTGGTCCAAAAAGATCTCCATTTCCGCAACTAATTAAATCCTCATATGTGTATGAGTTTTTTTTCATTTTTTGATAACCTTAATACTTGATTTAAACTAAATATAATATAGGTTTAGTTTAGAATTATTATAAATAACAATGCTTAATAATAGCCATTATATTGATAAATTAAGAAGCTCTGGCTTAAGACCTACCAAACAAAGAATTAAAATTTGTGAAATTTTATTTAATACTGAAAAGACTTTTCATTTTACAATAAATGATTTGGTAAAAAAAATTAGTAAAGCTACAAACGATAAAATTTCTTTAGCAACAGTTTATAATACGGTGCATGCTTTTAAAAAGAAAGGTTATTTGAAAGAGATACCAATAAATTCTGATCAAAGTTATTTTGATACCAATACGTCGCATCACCATCACTTTTATGATGAAAACCAAAAAGACTTAATAGACATAGATGATTCTGATGTAGAGCCTGTTAAAATCAATACAAGAATTCCTGGCAAAAAAATAAAGTCTGTCGAAGTATTAGTAAAAGTTGAAGACATCAATTCTTAGTCATATTTCTACATTATAATAGTTCTAAACTATTGACAAATTTATTTAGAATAATTATAAATTAATAAAGGAGATTAAATGAGTACTGAATTTAAAGAAGAAAATTTCAAATCAAACGAACTAAACAAATGTCCATTTACTGGAGCAGGCACCTCGGCAAAATTTTCAGCAGGAAGAGGTCAAACAAACAGAGACTTTTGGCCAAATAGTTTAAACTTAAAAATATTAAGTCAACATTCTAATTTGACTAATCCAATGGATAAGAAGTTTAACTATGCAAAAGAATTCAAAAAATTAAATTACAAAACACTTAAAAAAGATCTTAAAAAATTAATGACAGACTCTCAAGAATGGTGGCCAGCAGATTATGGTCATTATGGACCATTCTTTATCAGACTAGCTTGGCATGCTGCGGGAACCTACAGAACAGGCGATGGAAGAGGTGGTGCCGGAACAGGTAATCAACGTTTTGCACCTCTAAACGCTTGGCCTGATAATGTTAATTTAGATAAAGCAAGATTATTATTATGGCCAATCAAACAAAAATATGGAAAACAAATTTCATGGGCTGACTTATTTATTTTGGTAGGAAACGTTGCTTTAGAGTCAATGGGTTTTAAAACTTTTGGTTTTGGAGCAGGAAGAGTTGATATTTGGGAGCCAGAGGATGACATCTACTGGGGATCTGAGAAAGAAATGCTAGGTGTAGAAAGATATAGTGGAAAAAGAGATTTAGAACAACCACTTGGAGCCTCACACATGGGGTTAATTTATGTAAATCCACAAGGACCAGATGCAAATCCTGATCCACTGCTTGCCGCTCATGACATTAGAGAAACTTTTGGAAGAATGGCGATGAATGACTATGAAACTGTTGCTCTAGTTGCTGGTGGTCACACATTTGGAAAATCGCACGGTGCTGCATCAGAGTCTCACAAAGGTCCAGACCCAGAGGCATCAAGAATTCAAGATCAATCAACTGGATGGAATAGTAATTATAAATCAGGAAAAGGGGTTGATACTATAAGTAGTGGAATTGAAGGTGCTTGGACACAGTCTCCTATTAAATGGGATATGGGTTACTTTGATTGTTTGTTCAATCATGAATGGGAACTTACAAAAAGTCCTGCGGGAGCCCATCAATGGACTCCTAAACAAAATGGTCAAAAAATTAAAATGGTTCCTGACGCACATGATAAAAATAAAATGCATCCACCAATGATGCAAACAACAGACCTTTCACTAAGAATGGATCCTTCATATGGTCCGATTTCAAAACACTTCTTTAACAATCCTGATGAATTTGCAGATGCTTTTGCAAGAGCATGGTTTAAATTAACTCATCGAGATATGGGTCCAAGGGCATGTTATTTAGGCAGCGAAGTTCCAAAAGAAGAATTAATTTGGCAAGATCCTGTAAAAAAACCAAAATACAAACTAAAAGTAAAAGATATAAAAGATTTAAAATCTCAAATATCAAAATCAAAACTATCTGTATCTGAATTGGTAAGCACTGCTTGGGCATCTGCTTCAACTTACAGAGGGTCTGACAAAAGAGGTGGAGCAAATGGCGCTAGAATAAGATTAGAACCACAAATTAACTGGGAAGTTAATAATAATGGTAAGACAACAAAAGTAATTAGTGCACTTGAAAAAATTCAAAACAAATTCAACACTAAGAAAAAATCTGTTTCATTAGCAGATTTAATAGTGCTTGGTGGAAACGTTGGAATAGAGATGGCTGCTAAAAAGGCCGGTAAGAAAATTGAAGTTCCATTTTCTCCAGGAAGAGGTGATGCTACTCAAAAGCAAACAGATGTTCACTCTTTTGGTTTATTGGAACCACAAGCTGATGGATTCAGAAACTACAATAAGGATGAAAAAACTAAAGTTTCAGCTGAGGAAAAACTGATTGATAAATCTCAACTGATGGGTCTTACAGCACCTGAGATGACTGTTTTAATAGGTGGAATGAGAGTCCTTGATACAAACTTTGATAACTCGAAAAATGGTGTTTTCACAAAAAAACCTGGAACATTAACTAATGACTATTTCGTAAATCTTTTAGATATGAATACTACTTGGAAAGAAACAGATAGTTCAGAGCAGTTATTTGAAGGTAAAGACAGAAAAACAAATAAAGTTAAATGGCATGGTACAAGAGTAGACTTGATATTCGGCTCAAATTCTCAATTAAGAGCATTAGCAGAAGTTTATGCATGCAACGATTCATCAGATAAATTTATCAATGATTTTGTTTCAGCATGGACAAAAGTCATGAACTCTGACAGATTTGATCTTAAATTAAACTAGAAAAATGGAAACTGCGATAAACACTCCCAAGGTATCTTTTGAAGATTTCTACGAAGTACCAAATCTAAAATTTGATATTGATAGATTAAGACAAGACTTAGAAATAATTCTTAAAGAAAAAAAATTTAATACGCCTGGGGTTACACATTTTGGTGCCATCCCACTTAACCAGATACCAAACGATATGGACTCGATAAATGGAAACAAAATAAGGGGCAAATATTGGACTATAGCGGATGAAAGTGGAAAAGAAGTTTCAAGAGACGTTGATATAGACGAGTCAAAATATACGCAACTTTTACCAGAGTTTGAAAAAACTTATTTTAAAGAAGTTTATGAAACGTTAAGTAAAAAGTTTAAACTTGGAAGAGTAAGACTTTTGTTAAAGGAGCCAAGGTCAACACTTAGCTGGCACAAAGATCCTGAGTGCAGATTGCACGTACCAATTATTACAAATCAAGGGTGTTCTATGGTAATCGAGAATGTTGCAAAACACTTGCCAGCAGATGGTAAAGTTTGGATAACAAACAATACAAAATATCATAATTTTTTTAATGGAGGGGAGCAGTCTAGAATACATTTAGTAGCATGTGTTTTAGAAAGTCCTTTTAAATAAATGGTCGAAGTTACAAAAGGTATATTTGAAGCAAGTAAAGAAATATATAGTAATAATAGAGGCTCAATATTAAGAACAATTGTTTATACAGTTGGTCACTTTGCAATAGCAATTACAGTTTTAATGTTAGTTGCAGATGTTTCTTTTATGATTGCTCTGACTGATGCTATAGTTGAACCTATCGCCAACTCTGTTTGGTATTTTATTTTAGACAAATGGTGGGCAAGTAAATCTAAATAATAAACATTGAGAATGATTATTATTCAAATCAAATAATCGCATAAAAAATTTTTTTTTTGCAAACAATTATCATTATCACAATATTTTCTTGTAAATATTTTTTCAGCAATTATTTTTTCCTTTATGGAACTACAAAATTATAACTGTAAAAAATGTGGACTTACAATCTCTTCTACATGCTCCAAGTGTGATAGAAAAGTTGATGTAAAAGTTCTAGATGACGGATGTTTAGTTCAGTTAACTAAATGTGGCGATTGTGCTAATGTACCGGTTATCAAAGACGTTTGTTCACAACAAAAATAAATCTAAAGCTTAGATAAAACATTATCTGCAGCTGACAGCTCACAGATTCCTGTTTCTTTTTCTACAGCTAGGTATTTTATAACTTTATTTTCAATAATCATTGTATAACGACTAGATCTCATACCTAAACCTTTTGCATCTTTGTTTACTAATACTCCTAATTTGTTGGCAAAATCTCCAAAAGGATCTGCTAACATTATTATCTCACTCTCAACTTTTGAAATTTTGGCCCAAGCATCCATTACATATGGATCATTTACACTGGTACAAAAAACTTTATCAACACCTTTGGATCTGATCTTATCAATGTTGTTTTTATAACTTGGTAAATGTTTATTTGAGCACACAGATGTAAACGCACCGGGCATTCCCAATAGAATAGATTTATTATCTTTAAAAAAGTCGTTTATTTGAAATTTTTTCGGATTTCCACCAATCAATTGAAAAACTTCACAATCGGGAATTTGATCGTCAATTTTGTATTTCATTTTAATATAACCCCCAAAGATTTTCTTTTAAAACCCATCCTTTATATTCTCCAGTTTCAACCCTGCACCAATTTAAATTACACTTTTTTTTATTTAATAACCTACCTGACTCAATTTTTGCAATAGGTCTTGAAAATTTTGTACTATCAGAAAAAAGGATTACAGTATCTAGCGTTATAAAAGAGCTGATTTTTTTTAACTGGGATCTATGAATCCATCCACTATTTTTTTTAAAATCTAAAATTTTTCTAAAATTTTCTTTTTGGTCTATAATTTCAACAGGATAATTTTTTTTATTAAATACAAATTTTATTGGGTAATCTAATCCAGGGCCATATCTCACATTTACTTTTTTATTCTTAAGCGACATATACGTGTTGTTATCTGAATAAGAATTAGTCAACAAAAAACTAAATAAAAATAAATTTATAATTAAAAATTTTTTAATCATCTTATCTTTTTAAGGTTACTTACTCTAAAGTCTAGATTTAAAAGGTTTATTATCAAAACTTTACCATTTAAACTTTTTCCAATTCCTACAATATTTTTAATTACTTCATTTGCCTGAATACTACCTACAACACTTGCTATTGTACCAACAACACCATCTGTCTCACAATTTAAAACTTCATCGTTTGGTATTGTTTGATAAAAAGACTTTAAACACATTTTTTTATCCTTTGAAAAGTTAAAACTAAATACGTGACCATCAAATTTACTAATCGCACCGCACACGAAAATTTTTTTTAATTTCCTAGAAAACTCATTCACAAGAAACTTACTTGTGAAATTATCTGTTCCATCTACCACTACATCAAAATTCTTTATTAGGTTTTCAACATTTGATTGATTTAATTTTTTTTTATAAACTTCTATTTTTGTGTTTGGATTAATCTTTTTAACTCTGTCACTAACTACTTTTACTTTGTATTTACCAATATCTTTTGTAGTAAACATAGATTGTCTATGTATATTTGAAAGATCTATCTTATCATGATCAATTAAACCAATCGTGCCCACCCCAGATCTACATAAATATTCTGCAACAGGACACCCTAATCCACCTAATCCAACAATAAGAACTTTTGAGTTTTTAATTTTTTTTTGTCCTGAGATGCCAATATCTTTAATAATTATTTGTCTGGAATATCTTTCAAGTTCGTTTGTTTTTAAGTTCATTTTTTCCCAGTAGATCCAAATCCACCAGAACCCCTCAAAGTGTCTGGTAAATTTTTTGTTTCTTCAAACTCAAATTTCAAAACTGGCATTAATACCATTTGAGCTATTCTATCTCCATTGTTAACTAAAAATTTTTCATTACCATGATTAAAAAGAATAATTTTAATCTCTCCACGATAATCACTGTCAATCGTACCAGGTGAGTTGAGCACTCCAATACTAGACTTGGCTGCAAGTCCAGATCTTGGACGTATTTGAACCTCTGTGTCTTCAGGTATAGCAATTGCAAGTCCGGTTGGAATCAAAGCAGATTTATTTGGCTTTATTTCAATTGGATTTTCTAAAAATGCCTCGAGATCAACTCCAGAAGACCCCGTCGTTTTGTAAGAGGGAATTTTTACTTTTTGGTTTAACTTTTTTATTAAAACCTTAATCATTAAAAAAATTAAATTTTTTCGTAATTTTTTTAATTAGTTCATCTGCAATGACAGATTTGAAATTTTTTGGGATTTTTTCATCATCTATGTTTTTGTCCTTATAAAACAAATGAACTTCATTAAAATCAGACTCAAACCCAATTTCATTATTACTTACATCATTTGCAACAATCAAATCACAACCTTTTTTTTCCAGTTTTGATCTCGCATTATCGAATAAATTCTCAGACTCGGCGGCAAAACCAACAACAATTTTTGGTTTCTTATTACTTTTAGAAACCAATTCTAAAATGTCTGGATTTAAGTCTAAATCAAAACTTTGATCTTTATTTTTTTTAATTTTCTCTTTGTTAAATTTTTTTACCTTAAAATCTGATACTGCAGCTGTAAAAATTGCAAGATCACATGGAAGTAACTCCATTGTTTTTTTGGACATTTCTTCACCAGTTTTGACCTTTATTAATTTTAAGTTATCATTCGACTCTAAGTTGGTAGGTCCAGATATTAAGGTTGTATCAAATCCATTTTCAACTAAAGAATTTGCGATCTCATATCCTTGTTTACCACTAGATCTATTTGTGATAAATCTAACAGGATCAATCAATTCTTGAGTAGGTCCAGCAGTAACTATCGCTTTTAATTTTTTGTTTTTATTTATTTGTTTAAAATAAATTTCAAGTTGATTAATAATTTCATCAACTTCTAACATCTTTCCTTCCCCAAATTCACCACACGCCATCTCACCAATTTCTGGTCCTAAAATTCTATAACCGTAACTCTTTAAGATACTTATGCTCTGTTTATTTGATGCGTGTTCCCACATTCTAACGTTCATTGCAGGGCACAAAAAAACTTTTTTGTCTGATGCTTTAATTACAGTGCTTGCCAAATCATCTGAAAAACCATTTGAAATTTTTGTAAGAAAATTTGAAGAAGCTGGAGCGACAAGTATTAAATCAGACCATCTTGAAAGAGAGATATGATCCATTTCACTTTCATTTTCCACTGAAAATAAATCCGTATAAACTTTATTCTTTGATAATGAGGTAATTGATAAAGGGGTTACAAATTCTTTACCGCTTTTAGTTAAAATTGTTTTAATTTCACAATTTAGCTTTGATAATTTTCTAATTAGATCTAATGTTTTATAAGCGGCAATTCCACCTGTTATTATAATCAATATTTTTTTATTTTCCAAAAATTTCATACAGAATTAAAATACTATGACACCTAAAAAGACAAGCACTAATAAACCAATAATACTTTGATTTCTAATTGATTTCATCTCATTTTTTTTATCATTAAAAGAAGAAAAAGAATTTGTATTTTGGGGTATCTGACCACTTGCCAAAAATGCTAATGCTTGATTTGCGTTATCCATTATTTTAGGTAACTCAGGAATTCTTTTTATTACTTCGGAAGAGTCTTTTAAGGTGTCCATCATATTCTTTACAGGATCTTTAGTCTCTTTTAACCAGTTCTCCAAGACAGGTCTAGAGGTCTCCCATATATTATTATTTGGGTCTAAATTTCTTGCAACACCCTCTACTACAACCATTGTTTTTTGTAAAAGTAGTAATTGTGGTTGAGTTTGCATATTAAATTTTTCTGTAATATCAAATAGTTGTTTAAGTAATTTACCACCAGATATATCTTTAACACTTTGACCAAATATTGGTTCTCCGATAGATCTCAAAGCTTGAGCTAATTCCTCTACAGATGTGCCTTTAGGTACTAATCCAGCTAACAAATGTACCTCAGCCACTTTTTTGTAATCTCTACGAACAAATCCGTATAAAATTTCTGCTAAGTATCTTCTACTCAATTTATCTATTCTTCCCATTATACCAAAATCTATTGGAACTATTTGGGAAGACTCATTAATAAAAATATTACCTTGGTGCATGTCAGCATGAAAAAATCCATCACGGACCGCATGTCTTAAAAAATGTTGAATTAAATTTGTAGCTATTTTAGAAGTTTCAATATTTTTTTCTTTGAGCAAGTCCTTTTCTCTTATTGATACCCCATCTACCCAATCTAAGGTAAGAACACTTTCGCTTGTAAAATTCCAATATATTTTAGGGACAAAAAATCCTAAATCATTTTTGGTATTTTCAGCATATTCATTTGCAGCTGCAGCTTCA
>CACFJR010000009.1 GCA_902566755.1 uncultured Pelagibacteraceae bacterium | reverse complement strand
TAACTGCTAAAAGCAATAGAGCTACAATATTTGTAATTTTTATCATCGGATTGACCGCTGGTCCAGCTGTGTCTTTATAAGGATCTCCAACTGTATCACCAGTTACTGCAGCTTTATGAGCTTCAGATCCTTTTCCACCATGATTACCGTCTTCTATATACTTTTTAGCGTTATCCCATGCTCCACCACCTGCTGTCATAGAGATAGCAACAAAAAGACCTGTGATAATCACTCCGAGTAACATTGCACCAACAGATGATAGTGCTGCAACTTGACCACCAATTTGAAAAATAACTAAATATAAAACAATTGGGGACAATACAGGTAAAAGGGACGGTATAATCATTTCTTTAATCGCTGCTTTTGTTAGTAAGTCAACAAGTCTTCCATAATCAGGTTTTGCTTTTCTTTTCATTATACCAGGTATCTTTTTAAACTGTCTTCTAACTTCAATTACAACTGCACCGCCTGCTCTTCCAACAGCTTGCATACCCATTGATCCAAAGAGGTAAGGTAACATACCACCAACTAAAAGACCTACAACTACAAATGGGTTTGATAAATCAAAACTTACAACAACGTTTTCTAATTTAGATCCTGGAAGATCTGAGAAAAATTTAATATCCTCTGTATATGCAGCGAATAAAACTAATGCTCCTAATCCTGCAGAACCGATTGCATAACCTTTTGTTACGGCTTTTGTAGTATTACCAACAGCGTCTAATGCATCAGTAGTCTTTCTTACATTTTTAGGTAAGTTTGACATTTCAGCTATTCCACCAGCGTTATCTGTTACTGGTCCATAAGCATCTAATGCAACAACCATCCCAGCAAGAGCTAACATAGCAGTTACGGCGATAGCTATTCCATATAATCCAGCAATATAATTTGTTAATAAAATTCCACCAACAATAATTAGTGCTGGAATTGCAGTTGCTTCCATTGAAACAGCTAAGCCTTGAATTACGTTTGTTCCATGACCAGTAGTAGATGATGATGCAACACTTTTCACTGGTCTATAATTTGTACCTGTATAATATTCTGTTACCCATATAAGTAGACCTGTAATTACTAATCCAATCACACTGCAGTAATAAAGACTTAAACCAGAAAATTGTTTGTCACCTATTGAATATATTTTATCTAAACCTAAAACATAATCAGTAAGTGGATATAAAATTAGTAAAGATGTAATTGCAGTAACGATAAACCCTTTATAAAGAGCAAGCATTATATTTTTTGATGAACCCAATCTAACAAAAAAAGTACCAAGAATTGAGGTAACTATACAAGCACCTCCAATTGTGAGAGGATAAACCATCATCATTAAATCATTTTGGAAAAAGATTGATGATAAAACCATTGTAGCAACAATAGTTACTGCATAGGTTTCAAATAAATCAGCTGCCATACCTGCGCAGTCTCCAACGTTATCTCCAACGTTGTCTGCTATTACTGCTGGGTTTCTTGGATCATCTTCTGGAATTCCTGCTTCTACTTTTCCAACTAAATCTGCACCAACATCAGCTCCTTTTGTAAAAATTCCACCACCTAGTCGTGCAAATATAGAAATAAGTGAAGCACCAAATCCCAGTGCAATAAGTGCATTGATCAATTCTCTTTTATCAACGTTAAATTTTAAAAGTAAATAATAGTAAACTGCTATTGATAATAAAGCTAATCCAGCTACCAACATTCCAGTAACTGCCCCAGACTTAAATGCAATTGATAAACCTTTTGATAAACCTTTTCTTGATGCTTCAGCAGTTCTTACATTAGCTTGTACTGAAACTAACATTCCTACATAACCAGCAATACCAGATAATGCAGCACCAATTAAGTAACCTAAACCCACTAATAAACTAAATGAAAAACTTATAATAACAAGAACTACCAAACCAACAATTGCAATAGTCTTATATTGTCTATTTAAATACGCTTTTGCTCCAATTTGAATTGCGGATGCAATTTCTTGCATCTTAGAGTTTCCTGTACTTGCAGCTAAAATATTTTTTCCTGTAAAATATCCGTAAACTATTGATAAAATACCAGCTAGAATTGTGTAGATTAAAATTGTTTCAACATTATAGTTCATAAATTCCTTATGTATTAAAAGTTTCTATTTAAAAAAAATGGACATTACAAAAATAAGTATAAAAGGCAATATAATATTAGTTAAAATTGATGAGTATAACCAAGGTTTTTATTTATTTTAAACTTCTTATTACCTTTTAAAATACATGAATCGTGATCTTTTTTTAAAATTTTGCCGATTCTTTGAATTTCAAGGTTATTTTTTTTAGAATATCTCATGATTAAAGATCTATTTTTTTTATGAGAGGTAAAAATTATTTCATAGTCGTCGCCGTTGAAAATTGTATTTTCTATATTAAATCTCTTATTTCTACTAAAAACTTTTTTAAGTTGATTTGATATTTTAATGTCATGCAGTTTGATTAAAAAACCATATTTTTGTTTCTTTATCATTTTTTTTAAATCAATCAACAATCCATCAGATATATCAATAGATGTATTTGCAAATTTCCTTAAAAAATCTACCATCCTTAGATTAATTGATGGCATATAAAATTTAGAAACAAAGTATTTTTTTAAACTTTTAGATAACGAAACCCTTTTTTTTAAAATTTGAAGACCTAAATAGCTATCACCAGGATTTCCAGTAATATAAATATCATCTCCAACTTTTGAGTTATGTCTTTTTACAATTTTATTTGTAAATCCTACAACGCAACATGTGAAAGAATTTATATTTGAGTTAACAGTATCCCCACCAGATAACTCAATATTAAATCGTTTTTGCTCAGATGATAAAGAGTTTGTAATCTTTTTTAAATTTTTTTTTGAGAAAGATTTTGAGTTACCACTAGCAGATATAAAATAATATTTTGGTTTAACACCCTTACAAATTAAATCTGATAGTGATGATCTTAAAACCTTTTTAATTACAAGATCAGGTGTTTTAAAATTTGGAAAATGTACTTTTTCAACGTAAGTATCAATTGACACTGCTAATTTTTTAGACTTATCAAAAAAAATATCATCATTAAGACCTTGGGATGAACTATTTTTTTTTGTTAATCTTTTAAGATATTTATCTATTAATTGAACTTCATTCATTTAAGCTCTAATTTTATTTGATATTTTATCAAGTAATGCATTTAGATATTTTGTTTGTGATAAATCAATAAAATAATTAGATGCATTAAGATACTCTTTGATGATTATTTTTGAAGAAACATTAGGTTTGTATAAAAATTCAAAAATGGCACTTTTAATAATTATAATGAAAATTTTATCAAGTTTTTTTAGTTTTATATCATTTTCTAAATGTATTTGAATTTCATTATCTATAACTTCGTTTCTTTCAATAGTGCCTTTAACAACATCTTTTATAAATTTTTTGAATCGGTGTTTGGGGAATGTTAATTCTTCTTCTTTGTTGAAAAATTTTCCATATAATTTTTGAATTATTATCACTCTAGGATTATTCTTTGGACTATATTGTGGCTGCATTATCAGTTAGTACCGATCAAAAGTTCAATTACTGCATCCGCAGCTTCTTTACCTTTATTCTTATTTGATTTATCTGCACGTTCAATTGCTTGGTCTTTATTTAAGCAAGTTAGAATTCCATTTCCAATAGGTTTTTTACTTTCGATTGATAATTTCATTATTGCATCTATTGAAGATTTACTAATAAAATCAAAATGAGGCGTTTCACCTTTTATGACACATCCTAAGGCTACAAAAGCATCATATTTTTTTAAATTTTTTGATATCGCATATGGTATTTCGAAAACACCTGGAACATAAATAATCTTTGTTTTAATTTTTTTTTTATGATTGTTTAGAACATCATTTGCACCACTAACTAGCATATCGATTATATCTTCATAATATTTTGAAGCGACTATACAAATTTTTTTCATTTTATAATTTCTTGTTTAGTAATTTTTATTCCAAAACCTTCTAGACCAATAACTTTTTTTGGTGATCTAGTAACTAATATCATATTTTTAACTCTTAAAGTTTTAATTATTTGTGCACCAATACCATAGTTTCTAATTAGTTTATCAGTGCCTATTTTATTTTTCTTATCAGATTTAAAGTCTCTTAAAGTAGAAGATACAGATTTTAAATTAGAGTCTCTTATAAATACTAATATACAATTATTATAATCTTTAAAATAATCTAATGTATTATTAAATGAATTAGGCAATCTCTTTCCTAGTAAATAACTTTCAACCAAATTAGAAGATATAACTCTAACTCTAGTATTTTTACTGGGGCTGATTTTACCTTTTATTAGTGCAAAATGTTCAGAGCCATCAAGTTGATTTTCAAAAATTTTAATTTGATATTTTTTATTTTTAATTATAATTTTATCAGTCTTTTTAAGCTTAATTAATTTTTCATTCTTTAATCTATAAGAAATTAAATCTTCTATTTTTGCTATAGCCAATTTATGTTTATTAGCAAATTCAAAAAGCTCTTTGCCTTTTGTCATTATACCTTTATCGTTCATTATTTCACATATAACTGCCGAAGGATTTTTTTTGGCTAGTTTTGAAATATCAACTGATGCTTCTGTATGGCCTGCTCTTACTAAAACTCCACCATCCTTTGAGATGATTGGAAATATATGTCCTGGCGAAACTATATCTTTTTTTTTAACATTTGTTTTTATTGCTGTTCTAATTGTTAAAGACCTATCTTTAGCAGAAATACCAGTTGTAACACCCCTTCTTGCCTCTATCGATACTGTAAAAGCTGTTTGGTTTCTTGATTTATTTATTGGAGACATGAGGGAAAGATTTAATCTTTTAGCTTGCTTGTTAGTTAATGCTAAACAAATTAATCCCCTTCCATATTTTGCCATGAAATTAATTTTTTTTGGAGAAACATTTGATGCTGGTATTACCAAATCACCTTCATTTTCTCTATGTTCATCATCTACAAGAATATACATTTCACCTTTTTTGGCTTTACGGATAATGTTTTCTACAGAGCTAAACTTTTTTGTTTTCATAAAATTTTTTTACATATTTTGAAAGAATATCTATTTCAATGTTAACAATATCATTAATCTTTAAATTTGATAAATTAGTAAGCTTTAAAGTATGCGGAATGCACCAAATTTGAAAGTTATTACCTTTTATTTTTGATATTGTAAGCGAAACACCGTTTATAAGTATTGAAGCTTTAGGTATTAAATATTTTGAAAATTTATTTTCAATTTTAAATTCTAATACAATTGATTTACCCACTTTTTTAATTTTTTTTAGTAAAGAAGTACAATCAACATGACCTTGGCATATATGACCTGAAATATCTTGACCATATTTTAAAGGCAGTTCAAGATTTATCTTTTGACCAATCTTGAGACGCTTAAACTTTGATTTATTAATACTTTCTTTGGATAGATAAAATTCTAACAAATCTTTTTTCTTTGAAACCAATGTAAGGCAAACACCATCACATGCAATGGATGAACCAATATCCTTTTTGTCTAATTTAAGCTTGCTCTTTATATATATTTTTGTCCCTGTGTTTAACTTCGAAAATTTCGATACAGTTCCCTGTTGATATATAATTCCGTTAAACATTTTTTAATTAAATCTTGTAATTCTATTTTTATCAAAATACTGATTGATATTACTCTTGATTTTAAATTTTTTTGATAATTTATAAACTATTTTTTTAATGTTTAATTTACCAGATTGTCTCAATTTATTATCTGTTTTTATTAAATAAAATTCATTAAACAAATTTTTATCCAACATTTTGTTTGTAAGCTGATTTCCACCCTCAACTAATAAAAAACGAATATTGTTTTGGTATAAAATTGACATAACTTTTTTTAATTCAAAGTCACCATTTTTTTCCAATTTAACATTAATTAGTTTTGCTTTTTTACTCTTCAAAAACTTTATCTTTTTTTTATCACCTGAGTTATAAAAAATAATTATTTTAGTATTCTTTGACTTGAAAATATTTGCATTTTTTTTTACTTTTAAATTTTTATCTATGATAACTTTTATTGGTGAATACTTATTTAAACCAGATAATCTGCAATCCAATAATGGATTGTCTTCGTTAATCGTCTTGTAAGTGACTAATATAGCTTGATTTTTATATCTGAGATGATGAGTAAAATATTGAGTATATGTATTAGAAATATATTTTGATTTAGAACTTTTAATAAAAAAATCTTTTGAGCATGCTATTTTTCCTACTATATAAGGTTGTTTATATTTTCTTTGAAAAATATAAGGTTTATAAAATTCATTAATCTTAGGTACATTAATATTTTTAACTTTAATTTTTTTTGATTTCAGAATTTGTTTAGCTCTTTTTGAGGATCTTTCATCAATGTCATGAGCTCCAAAAACAAGTCTGGAAATCTTTTTATCTATTATTATGTTAGTGCATGGTGGTGTTTTTCCATAATGACTACAAGGTTCTAAAGTTACATAAAGAGATGAACCCTTGGTTGTTTTTTTGTCAATTTTATTTAATAAACTAAACTCAGAGTGAGGTCTCCCATTATAACCCGTAGAAGCTAAAGAGATAACTTCATCGTTTTTAACAAGAATACTTCCAACAGAAGGATTAGTGCCTGTTAAGCCCTCCATATTCTTTGCTAAATTCAAAGCTAAATTTAAATAGAACTTATCTTTTTTTGAAGACATCTATTTTGTCTACAAATTGTACAAAGTCCTTTTCTTCTCTGAAATTTCTATAAACAGATGCAAATCTTACATAAGCTACTGGGTCTAAATTTTTTAAACCATCCATAACCATTTTTCCAATTGCATTGGATGAAATTTCATTTTGCCCTAACTCTTCAAGTGACCTTGAAATATTAGTAATAAATTTTTCAACAGTTTCAGTATCAATTGGTCTTTTTTTAAGAGCAATGTAAATTGACTTTGATAATTTATCTCTATCAAATGGTGATTTTCTTCCACTCTTTTTAACAACCATTAATTCTCTAAATTGGATTCTTTCAAAAGTAGTAAATCTTTCTCCACATGTGCAAAGTCTCCTTCTTCTTATTGCTGTACCATCTTCAGTTGGACGTGAATCCACAACCGATGTTTCACCTTTCTTTTCACATGGACAAATCATTTACTATTTAAAATTTTTATAAATCGGAAATTTTGAGCACAGTGAAATTACTTCTTCTCTTACTTCTGCTTCAACTTTCGCATTATCGTCTGGATTTGCTGATAAACCTTTTATTGTTTTAGTTATTAGTTCACCTACTTTTTTAAATTCATCCAAACCAAAACCCCTTGTAGTTGCGGCTTGTGTTCCTAATCTTATCCCAGATGTTATCATTGGACTTTCTGTATCATATGGAATTCCATTTTTATTACATGTTATGTTAGCTCTACATAAACTGTCAGCTGCAATATTTCCTTTTACATTGAATGGTCTTAAGTCTACCAACATTAAGTGAGTATCAGTTCCGCCTGAATATATTTTAAAGCCATTGTTTTTTAATGTCTCAGCTAAAATTTTTGCATTAGCCATTACATTTGAAATATAATTTCTAAATTCTGGTTTTAATGCTTCAAGGAACCCAACTGCTTTTGCAGCAATTATGTGCATTAAAGGACCACCTTGATAACCTGGGAAAACTGCAGAATTAAATTTCTTAGACAAAGCTTCATTATTAGTTAAAATAATTCCACCACGTGCACTTCTAAAAACTTTATGAGTTGTTGAAGTAACAACGTCAGCATACTCTACTGGATTTGGATAACCTTTACCTGCAACTAAACCCGAAAAGTGAGCCATATCTACCATAAAATATGCTCCTATTTTATCTGCAATCTCCCTAAACTTTTTAAAATCAATTTGTCTAGAATACGCACTTCCACCTGCAATTATAAGTTTTGGTTTATTCTCAACTGCAAGTTTCTCTATAGACTCATAATCTAGTAATTCTGTTTTTTTATCTACATCATATGCGATTGCGTTAAACCATTTTCCTGAAACAGATGCTTTTGACCCGTGAGTAAGGTGACCGCCGGAATTTAAACTCATTCCCATTATAGTATCACCTGGTTTTAGTAATGCTAAGAAGACTGCTCCATTAGCTTGAGCTCCGGAATGAGGTTGGCTATTAGCAAATTTACAATTAAATAATTTCTTTAGTCTTTCGTTAGCTAAGTTTTCAGCCACATCAACATGATCGCATCCGTTATAATATCTTTTTCCTGGATAACCTTCAGCATACTTATTAGTTAATACAGATCCTTGAGCTTCAAGAAGAGCATTAGAAACAATATTCTCTGATGCAATTAGTTCAATATGTTGTTGTTGCCTAGCTAATTCATCATTAATAGCTTTATAAATTTCCGGATCAGTATCTGATAAGTTTTTTTCAAAAAAGTTTTGATACTCTATATTTGTATATTTACCTTCACTAGACATAATTTATTTTATTTTTTTTACCCTTCTCAAGTGTCTACCACTTTCGAATCTAGTTTTCAAAAAAATATTAACACAATTTAAAGCTAATTTTACGCTAATAAGTCTCGATCCTAAAGCCATTATATTGGCATCATTATGTAATCTCGATAATTTGGTATTTTCAATGCTATAACACAATGCGGCCCTTATATTTTTAACCTTGTTTGCGACTATTGACATTCCAACACCTGAACCACAAACCAAAATCCCACGATTTTTTTTACTTTTTGCAACACTTTTTGCTAATTTTTTTGCAAAATCTGGATAATCTACAGAATTATCATTACTGGGTCCTAAGTCGAAAATTTTTAATTTTTTCTTTTTTAATGAATGTTTTATTTTTTCTTTTAGTTTAAATCCAGCGTGGTCTGAAGATATATAAATTTTATTCAAATTAATTAAATTTGTAATCAAGTACACAAGCAACAAGATGAATTCTATTCTCTTCACCACCATTAAATGCATTGTGATACTTTTTATTATTCGTAATCCAAACTGATCCATCAGCTGGCATGTGTTTAGCTACATTATCTATTACCATTATACATCCAGGGTTTGTTATAATTGGAATATGTAATCTAGGCTCCGGATCACGATGCCAACTTAAAGTAGATCTTGGTTCCTTCAATAATAATCTTACTCTGCCTAACTTATATTTTTTTGATAATTCTTCATAAACAGTTTTAAAATAAGTATCTTTATATTCATCTATGAACTGTGTGTACTTTTCTTCGTCAATCATTTTGTCTCTTGAAACTTCTTTTCCATCACTGCTTGGTTTTGTCCAAAATACTCCACGAACATTATTTCCTTTAATTGATTCTGGATCTCCTGGTATTTGATTTAATGAAATTCCGGCAAAGTGAGGAATTCCTAGACTTGTGTCAAAACCTTTTAGGTTTAAAACTTTTGTGCAAGCTTCTCGAAGTTTGGTAATATCGAATTTGATATCTTGTTTTTGAAAATCGTTAAATGATAGTGACATTTTATAACTTTTTTATTAATAGCTTATAAACTATTTTTATATATATTACTATTGTCGCATTAAAAAACATTGAGAATGATTATCACTGGTAAATACCCCAAATTGAGAATGAGAAGATCAAGAAAAACTGATTGGATGAGAAAATTAGTTAGAGAGAATTCTCTTTCTAGCAATGATTTTATATTACCAATCTTTGTAACAGAGGGAAAAAATAAAAAGATTCCAATTAAAACTATGCCTGAAGTTTTTAGATATAGTGTCGATAAACTTGGTCATATTGTTGATAGAGCCCTAAAACTTAAAATTCCAATGGTGGCAATTTTTCCTCAAACAAACAGTGGTTTGAAAGACTCTTATGGTAGCGAAGCTTTAAATGAAAATAATTTAGTTTGTAAGTCTATTAGAAAAATTAAAGATAAATACAAAAATGAAATCGGTATAATGACTGATGTAGCTTTAGATCCATATACATCTCATGGACATGATGGAATTTTACGAGATAAAAGAATTCTTAATGATGAAACGATAGAAATATTAATTCAACAATCTCTTTTACAAGCTCAAATGGGTAGTGATGTTATAGCGCCATCAGATATGATGGATGGGCGTATTGGTGAGATTAGACAAGAACTTGATAATAATTCGCTTAAAGATATTAAGATATTATCTTATGCTGTAAAATATGCATCTTCTTTTTATGGTCCCTTTAGGGATGCAGTTGGATCAAAAAAATCTTTAAAAGGTGACA
The DNA here is from genome assembly GCA_902566755.1 of uncultured Pelagibacteraceae bacterium. Classification (GTDB taxonomy): domain Bacteria; phylum Pseudomonadota; class Alphaproteobacteria; order Pelagibacterales; family Pelagibacteraceae; genus Pelagibacter. The sequence goes on along the minus strand of CACFJR010000009.1, from coordinate 29,500 downwards.
AAAAAACATATCAGATGGACTTCAGTAATTCCGAAGAAGCTTTAAGAGAAGTGGCATTAGATATTAAAGAAGGAGCAGATCTTGTTATGGTGAAACCTGGTCTTCCCTACCTAGATATAATAAAAAAAGTGAAAGAAAATTTTAAAATACCAGTTTTGGCTTACCAGGTTTCAGGTGAATATAGTTTGTTAATGAATGGTATTAACAAGGGATTAATAAGTGAAAATTCTATTTATGAAACACTTATGTCATTTAAAAGAGCTGGCGCTAATGCAATTATTTCATATTTTGCAGATAGAATAGACAAAATTATTAAAAATTAAGATTTAAAATCATCTATGAATTTTTTTCTTTGATGAGGAAAATTAATACTATTAGGTAAAAAAAGATTTGTTTGTAAATACTCACTTATAAGATTCAAACCGTCTATAATATCTTGATTATTTGCATTATCTCCACTTTTGGAAATAAGAAAATTAGGAACTTTAATTTTTTTTAGATTTGTAGTAATAAAAAATTCATCCTTTCCATTGGATTCTTTTTTTGCATATTTCTTTACATCTAAGTCAAAACCAATCAATCTTAGAAAATCAAGTTCCCAAAAAATATAATTTATATACCAATCTTCTTTTTCTAGAATTGAAAATAACTTATGAACCAGCTCGTAAATTGATGTGTTCTCTTGGTTTTCTACAGTTAGTAATTTTACTAAATTTAATGCTGCATTAATGCAATACATAGATCTTTTTTGGGAGAAAAATATTGGAGTGTTTACTTTTAAAATTTCAACTTTAAAATATCCAAAACTATCATCACTTTTCGAATTATAATTTAAATGAAGCTCATTGCCAATTTGTAAATAGTTTTTGATTTTTTTTGATGATGCTCCAAAAATAATACCAGAGCACTTACCATGATTTTTAGTATAGAAATTAACAATCGTTGAATTTTCTTGAAATTTATTCTTTGATAACAAAATACCTGTATCTGTCCAATTCATTTTTTAAAAGTATCCAATAATTTTAAAGCAGCTTTCTGTTCAGCTTCTTTTTTAGAGTTACCAATTCCCAAATATTTTTTTGAATTTTTTATTTTGACTGAAACTTTTATAACAGGTTTATGTCTTGGGCCTTTGTTTTCTACTACATTATAAATTGGGAGGGTTTTATACAATTTAAGAGAATATTCTTGAAGCATTGTTTTTGGATCTCTATAAATTGTTAATTTTTCATTCAGAAATCTTTTCCAGTAATTTAAAATGAATTTTTCAGTTACTTCTAATCCTTGATCTAAATACAAGGCACCAACAATTGATTCAACTGTATCTGCTAAAATTTTATTCTCTATTTTTGAATTTTCTTTGTTGTCTCCTACTAAAACATAGTCCTTTAAAGATAAATAATTAGAAATTTCAACACATCTTTTCCTATTAACTAATGATGCCAATTTTTTATCAAGATCTCCTTCTTTATCATTTGGAAATAATTTATATAAATTCTTTGATATAATTAATCCTAATACTCTATCACCTAAAAATTCTAATTTTTCATTGTTATTAAGTGGATTATTACTTTTATGTGTTAGGCTTTGTAATAGAAGATTTTGATTTTTAAATTTAACACCTATTATTTTTTCAAAAGAACTTATATTTTTTTTCATTATCTAATTTTTTTAAACAATCTGTCTAATCTAAAACTTTTATTCCATTTCCAAAACTCAATAAATCTTCCTATTTTTTTGTCTGTTGAAAAAAAAATAAATCTAGCCTTACCAACAATATTATCGCGGTGTACATAGCCAACACTTGTTAAAAATCGACTATCCTTTGAACAATCTCTATTATCTCCTAAAAAAAAATAATGATTATCAGGTACAACAAATTCATCTGAATTTTGGTACGATCCAAAATTATTATAAGCAGTTAAATATTTTTTATTTTCTATTTTTTCTTCAAAAAGATTTGTTTCTAAAACTTCACCACCACAATATATTTCATTTTCTAACTTTACTTTAGATTTAAGGATTTCAACGTCATTAAGATATAGATTACCGTCTATAAATTGGATCTTGTCTCCTGGTCCACCTATAAGTCTTTTAATATAATCGGTTCTGTTATCCGCAGGAGTTTTGAATACAATAATGTCTCCTCTTTCTGGTTCATCAAAAAAAATACGTTTTTTAATAGGTCCTAAACTAAAAGGAAACGAATGCTTGCTATATCCATAAGTATATTTAGTTACAAAAATTCTATCTCCTACCAACAAAGTAGGCTCCATTGATGATGACGGAATATAAAAAGGTTGAATGAATAAAGACCTAATTACAATAGCAATTACTAAAGCATAAAAAATAGTTTTGATATTATCTAAAATTTTTTGTTTCATTTAATCTTTTGAGTTATTACGTATGCAACTGAATATTCTCTTTCATCTGATAATGACAGAAAAATTTTAACTTTTTTCAATTTAAGTTTTCTTTTTAATATATCTTTTAACTTATTGCTTAAAGTAAGGTGGGGTTTGCCACTTCTTTTTTTTGATACATTTATATCTTTAAAATTAATATTATGAGCAAAACCAGTACCAAGAGATTTTACAAAAGCTTCCTTAGCAGCGAATCTTTTTGAAAAAAACAAAACTTTCTGATTAATTTTTTTTGAATCTTTAATTTCACTAGATGTGAATATTCTATTAATAAATTTTTTGTTTTTGATAAGTTTTTTTATACGACTATTTTTAACAATGTCTGTCCCTACACCAAAAATATTTAAAGTCATCTCACGATCTTTTTGAATTCTTTAATAATACTGGGCATACCAGACTCTAAACTTTCACCTATGATAAAGTGACCAATATTAAATTCTTTTATGTATGGAATTTTTCTCAAAATTTTTGTTGTTTTGTAATCTAAGCCGTGTCCTGCATGTACTTCAATGTCATAATCAAATGCTAATTTACTTGCATCTTTAATTCTCTTTAGTTCATTTGAAAATTTTGCACCTTTTTTAACTAAAATTGATATTTTTCCTGTGTGCAGTTCAACGCATTTCGTTCCTATTTTTTTCGAGATCTCAATATTTTGTTTTGAAGGGTCTATAAATAAACTTGTTCTAATTTTAGCTTTGTTAAGTCTGGATATAATTTTTTTTAAATTATGAAAATTTTTTTTTAAATCTATTCCCCCTTCTGTGGTAATTTCTTTTCTTTTTTCTGGTACTATACAAACATAATTAGGCATGTTTCTAAGAGCAATTTTTAACATTTTGTTATTACATGCCATCTCTAAGTTTATTTTAATTTTTTTTTTACAAAGTTTTTTCAAATCTAAATCTTTAATATGTCTTCTGTCTTCTCTAAGATGAACTGTTATAGAGTCAGCTCCAGAATTAATTGCAATATCTGCAAACTTTAAAATATTTGGATGATCTTCTCCTCTAGCATTTCTTAATGTAGCCACATGATCAATGTTAACACCAAGTTTAGACATTATCTTAGATATCTGCTTCCTGGTTTTGTAATTTGAATATTCTTCAAAGGAGTTGGTAATTTATTTCTCTTATAAACAGGAATATCTAATCTTACTTGAGATATAATTTTTTTGGACATTTTTAATTTTTTCGACCTGTCTATTAAGCAAGCAATTCCAACAAACTTTCCACCAAATTTTTTTATGAGTCTTACACACTCCAATGAAGATTTTCCTGTAGTGATTACGTCCTCTACTATTAATACTTTTGCTTTTTTTTTAATATTGAAACCTCTTCTTAGTTTAAATTTTTTATCTACTCTTTCACAAAAAATAGTCTCTTTTTTTAATAATCTTCCTATCTCATAACCAATAATTACACCTCCCATTGCTGGAGATAGAATAATATCAAAACTTTTAATATTTCTTTTAATTTTTGTTGCCAAGGAACTTATAAATTTTTTAGCTTGAGTTGGTTTGCTTAAAAGCTTAGCACATTGAACATATTGGGGTGAATGTAGACCAGATGAAAGTACGAAGTGTCCCTCTAAAAGAGCATCAGTTTTTCTTAAAACTGCCAAAGAATTTTTTAAAGAAAGCATATTTTTTGTTTTTGTGTCTAATAATTTTAAATTTATACTCTCTTTGTTTTAACTCACTTATTAATTTTGTAAAGTTTTTGAGATCAGAAATAATTAGATTAAATCTAAAATTAATAGAGGTTTTAGTTTTTTCTACCATTTCAACACTAGAAATGTTTACATGATTTTCTCCAATCATACTTGTCACTGTTCCGAGAACACCTGGTTTATCAGGTAACGAGATCCAAAGAGTAGTATTATATATTTTGTCAGTTGGTTTAGAATTTTCTCTATATTGCCAATATCTCCTAATTGCGGCTCTCGCTTTACCTGTTTTAGCTGAGCTTAACCAATGTAAAGATGGTGACTCTTTCTTTGATGTTATAATCTTAACCACATCACCATTTCTTAGGATACTTTGTAAATGACTGTCTTTACCATTTATTTCTGATCCAATAGCAGTATCTCCAACTTGTGTATGTACTGCGTATGCAAAATCTATTGGAGTAGCATCTTTTGGAAGTTTGATAACAGATCCCTTTGGTGTAAAACAAAACACATTTTCTTGAAACATCTGAAGTTTAGTATATTCATAAAAGTCCTCTGGATTTTCATTTCTCTCAATTATTTCAACTAGATCTTTCAACCAATCGTATTCTTTCCAAGTTAAAGAATTGAATTTTTCAGAAGATTTATATTTCCAATGAGAAGCAATTCCTCTCTGAGCGTATTCGTGCATCTGCATTGTTCTTAATTGAATTTCAATAGGTCTTTTGTTTGGACCAATTATGGCGGTATGTAATGATTGATATTTGTTTATTTTAGGAGATGAAATATAATCTTTAAATCTTCCCGGTATACAATTCCACTTTTTGTGGAACACGCCCAAAGTCTTATAGCAATCTGATACATCGTCAACAATTACCCTAAATCCGATAATATCTGTGATCTGCTCTAGCGAAGTTCTTTTTTTTTGAATCTTTCTCCAAATAGAAAAAGGTGTTTTCTCTCTACCAAATATTTTAACATTTAATCCTTCTGCTTTTAAAATTTTTTGAAACTCCTCAGAAATCAAATTAAAATTTGAAATATTATTTTCTTTTATTTCATCAAGTCTTTCTTTAACGAGATTTCTTGCTTCAGGATTTAAAATTTCAAAAGAAAGATCTTCCAACTCATCTCTAATTCTATTCATGCCCATTCTGTCTGCTAATGGAGCATATATTTCCATCGTTTCTTTGGCTTTTCTAATTTGTTTTTCTTTTAATTTTACAAATTTAATTGTTCTCATGTTATGAAGTCTGTCAGCTAATTTTACAAGAAGAACTCTTATGTCTTTGGAGGTTGCTATGATTAATTTTCTAAAATTTTCAGCTTTAGAATCCTGTGCTGCTTGATTTTCAAATGCAGAAATTTTTGTGACACCTTCCACTAAATCAGCAACTTCTTGACCAAATTCTTCCTTGATTGTTTTATAAGTAGCTCTAGTATCTTCAATCGTATCGTGTAATAATCCAGTTGCAATAGTTGCGCTATCAAGTTTTAGATCTGAAAGAATATTTGCTACAGCTATTGGGTGAATAATATATGGCACACCTTCATCCCTTTTTTGTTTCTTGTGAGCCTCAAGAGCAAAATTATAAGCTTTAGTTAAAGTTGTCGGGTTTAAAAACTTATTATATTCCCTTACCTTATTTATTAATTCTTCAGATTTAAGCATATTTAATTATACCATTACTTTGATAAATCTTTATATCACTAATTGATTTGGAGTTTAATTTTTTTATTAAAATATCTATTTTTTGCTTATTTTTTGGATGTATCCAGTTTTTTTTTATTTCATATAATGGAATTAAAGTAAAATTTCTTTGATGCATTCTTGGGTGTGGAGTAATAATTTTTTCTCCTTTATGAATTATACTTTTACAAGTATTGTTGAAATCGATAATATCAATATCGCAAGTTCGTGGTGCGTTTTTTACACTTTTTTTTCTTCCTAATAATTTTTCTATTTTTTTTATTTTTTCAAACAAATCAATAATTGTTAAATCTGTTTTACATTCAATAATGAGGTTTAAAAATTTTGGATTAGATTGGTTTGGCCACGATGGTGTTTCATAAAGTTTTGAGACTTTAAGAAAGTAACAAAAATCTGATAAATGAAACTTAGTTTTTTCAATATTATCAGCTCTATTTCCCAAATTTGAACCTAGTGCCAGTATGATGGTATTATGACGATCTTCTAAAATATCTTGCTTTATCACGGTTCCAGTCCCTTGTTTTTTTTGTTTGTCGTTTATCAAATCTTTTTTTACCTTTTGCGACGGCAATCTCCAACTTTGCTCTCCCTTTCTTAAAATACATTTTAAGAGGTATAAGTGACAATCCATCTCTATTAACTTTACCAATTAATTTTTTTATCTCTCTTTTATTTAATAACAGCTTTCTCTCTTCTCTAGGATTATGGTTAGTAAAACTTGCCTCTTTATAAATTGGTATGTGTGAATTTACTAAAAAAAACTCACCATCTTTTTCAATAGCATATGATTCTGCTATATTTACTTTTCCTGCTCTTACAGACTTAATCTCAGATCCTTTTAATACAATTCCTGCCTCTAAAATTTCTTGGAAAAAAAAATTAAAAGATGCTTTTCTATTTAAACAAATTATTTTGTGTCCAGGTTCTTTTTTTACCATGCTACAATAATTTTGCAGACAATAATGCTTCTTTTACTTTTTCCTTAGTGGATTCTTGTATTTTAACTAATGGCAGTCTAACATCATCACTACACAGACCTAAAAGTTTAGCTGCATATTTTGCAGGTGCTGGATTGCTTTCAATAAATAGAGCTTTATGAAGTGGTTGAAGCAAAGTATCAATTCTTTCAGCTTCTTTAATTTCATTATCAGAATTTGATTTTGAAAATTTTTGAAAATCAGAACATAGCTTAGGTGCTATATTTGCTGTAACTGAAATTATACCAACCCCTCCTCTTTTATTAAATTCAAAAGCAAGACCATCTTCACCAGTTAGCTGAATAAAATCAGGACCCAATTTTTTTAAAGTTTGATCAAGTCTATTTAGGTCTCCTGTCGCATCTTTTACACCTGCGATATTTTTAAGTTCATAAAGTCTTGCCATTGTATCGACTGACATATCAATAACGCAGCGACTTGGAATATTATAAATAATAATTGGCAAGCTTGTATTATCATTAATTGATTTATAGTGTTGATATAAACCTTCTTGTGTTGGTTTGTTGTAATATGGAGTAACTACAAGTACGCCATCAGCTCCTGCCTTTTCTGCATGCTTAGTTAGCGCTACAGCTTCAGTTGTAGAATTTGATCCAGTGCCTGCAATTACCGGAATTTTGCCTTTTGCTTCTTTAATACAAAGCTCAATGACTTTTTCATGCTCCTCATGGCTCAATGTGGGCGATTCACCAGTTGTTCCTGCAGGAACTAAACCATTTGTGCCATTTTCAATATGAAAATTTATTAGTTTGATATAACAATCTTCGTCTAATTTATTATTCTTAAACGGAGTTAATAACGCAACATTTGATCCTTTAAACATATAACTTTATAACATAGATTATCGATTCATTTACAAAAATATGATCTTTTTTAAAATATTTATCAAATTTATTTTATTCTTTCTGTTAATTTTAGGGTCGTATTCATTCGCTAGTGAGCTAATTATTCCACCGAAAAAACCAATTTTATCAACTGAAGTTAAAAAAAAGATTATATCAAAAAAGAACATCATACCTCCAATAAAACCTACTGCTAAAAAAGAGAAAGAAGTTCAGGAAGAAACAAAAGAAAAAATTGAAAAAGTAGAAACTGATAAAGATTTTCAGAATATAGGGATATTGCTACCTAAAAAGAAACCAACAATAATAGTTAAAAAAACAGAACCAAAAAAAGAGAAAGTTAAGAAATCTAAATACTATAGCAAAAAAGACGTTAAAATAGCTCAGCAGTCATTAGACCTAATTAAAAGAAAAAAATGGCAAAGTGCAATTAAAATTGCTTCTCGTGCAAAAGACAAGTCAATATATGATTTCACAATGTGGAGATATTTATTAGAGAGAAACAATAATGCAAATTATTCTGATTACAGTTCTTTTTTAAAAAGAAACGAAACTTATCCTCGTCGTGGTAGAATTGAATATCTATCTGAAAAGAAATTATCAGTGAAAAAGATCGGTCACAAAAAAATAATAGATTTATTCGAGGATAAAAAACCATTAAGTGGATATGGAGAGATAGTTTTGGGGGAAAGCTTATTACAAGACGGGCAAAATGTAGACGGTATAAAGTTGATTAAAAAGGGATGGATAACTGCCGATTTATCTAAAGCAGAACTTAGACCTACATATAAAAGAGTAAAAAAATATTTATCATCAGAAGACCATATTAAAAGGGCTGATTACCTTGCTTGGGAAAATAAATATTGGGATTTGAAAAGAATGTTAAGATATTTACCAAAAGAGTATCAACTTCTTTATAATGCAAGACAACTACTCATGAGTAAATCATATGGTGTGGACAATGCAATTTCAAAAGTGCCTGAAAATTTCAGAAATGACCCAGGTCTTAACTATGATAGATTAAAATGGAGAAGAAAAAGAGGTCGAGTAGATAGCTCATTAGAAATTTTGTTAAACATCAAGAATACTAAGAGTTATATGGTAAGACCAGACAAATGGTGGGTGGAAAGGTCAATTATTGGAAGATCGTTAATCTATAAAAAGAAATATCAAACAGCCTACAAAATTGTCAATAACCACTCATTAGAACAAGGAACTCCGGAATACGCTGAGGCAGAATGGTTTAGTGGATGGATCGCTTTAAGTTTCTTAAATGATCCAATTTTAGCAAGGGAACACTTTAAATCTTTTTATCAAAATGTTGGTTACCCAATAAGTTTATCTAGAGGAGCATTTTGGTTAGGAAGAACGTATGAAAAACTGGGTGACCCCGTAACAGCTGATAAATATTATAGTGAAGCGTCTAAATTTCCGACAACATATTATGGGCAACTTGCACATATGAAAATAAAACCAGACGAAACATTTTCTTTAAATGAAACTATGAGAGCAAACGATAAATACAAAAAGGAATTTAAGGACAAGAAATTATACAAACTCGTTTATTTACTTTATGAGATAGAAAGAGATAAATATACAAAACATATTTTACGTCATTTAGCTCTTGATAATATAGATCAAGGAAGTGAAGTTCTAGCTGCAGAACTTGCTACTGAAATTTCAAGATATGATTTTGCAATTCAAATATCTAAATTGGCATCTTATGAAAAAAGATTTCACAATCAATATAACTATCCTGTTATCAGCACACCAACTATGGTTGGGGGAAGAAAAATTCCCAACCCTGCATTGATACTTGCAGTTATAAGACAAGAAAGTGAATTTGATAGTAAAGCAAATAGTTACGCTGGTGCGAGAGGTATGATGCAACTTATGACTTACACAGCTAAGATTGTTGCAAAACAAGCTAAGCTACCATATTCAAAATCAAGATTAACTTCAGATCCTGAATACAATATTAATTTAGGGTCTCATTATTTAGCAGGATTAATTTTAGAATATGATGGCGCCTATCCTTTTGCTATTGCCGCTTATAATGCGGGCCCTAAAAGAGTAAGATATTGGAAAAAAATAAATAAAAATCCTCAAAAGGATCAAGTTGATTATGTTGATTGGATTGAGCTTATAAAATTTAAAGAAACAAGAAACTATGTTCAAAGAGTTTTAGAAAATTATAACGTTTATCGATACGTGCTAGAGCAAAAGCCTATCAAAATGAAAGATTTTTTCGCTAATTACCCACTATACTAATTTCTGAAAAATGGCGGAAGGAGAGGGATTCGAACCCTCGGTACACCTTTTCAAGCGTACGGCGGTTTAGCAAACCGCTGGTTTAAACCAGCTCACCCATCCTTCCTTATATACTGTGTAACTTGAAATCATTGAATATTCAATATTTATCAAGTAATTTCTCAAAAAATGAAAAATAAATATTCTATATTTTCTTTAATAAAGAATGCTTTTAGCAACCATGAAAATTGGCAAAGAGCGTGGAGAGATCCTGAACCTAAAAAAGAGTATGATGCTGTAATTGTTGGTGGTGGCGGTCACGGTTTAGCCACTGCATATTATTTAGCGAAAAAACATAATTTAGCAAACATTGCTGTTGTTGAGAAAGGTTGGATTGGTGGAGGTAACACTGGAAGAAATACTACAATTATCAGATCAAATTATTTATGGGACGCCAGCGCAGGTTTATATGATCATGCATTAAAGATTTGGGAAGGTTTATCCCAAGAACTTAATTACAATGTAATGTTCAGCCAAAGAGGAGTTATGAATTTGGCTCATAATTTACAAGATGTAAGAGATTTAAAAAGAAGAACTCACGCAAATAGATTAAATGGTATTGATGCTGTTTGGTTGGAAACAGATGAAGTAAAAAAGTTTTGTCCGATAATAAATACTTCTCAAGATATTAGGTATCCAGTATTAGGTGGTACATTACAAAAAAGAGCTGGTACAGCTAGACATGATGCTGTTGCTTGGGGTTATGCAAGAGGCGCTGATGAAATGGGAGTTGATATAATTCAAAATTGCGAAGTTAAAGGCATTAAAAGAAATGGAGATACAGTTGAAGGTCTTGAAACAACAAAAGGATTTATTAAAACCAAAAAGATTGGTGTTGTTGCTGCAGGACATTCAAGTGTAATAGCAAATATGGCGGGACTAAAGTTGCCACTCGAAAGTAAACCTTTACAAGCGCTTGTATCGGAGCCAGTAAAACCAATAATTAATACTGTTGTAATGTCAAATGCTGTTCATGCTTATGTGAGTCAATCTGATAAAGGTGAATTAGTTATTGGTGCGGGAACCGACTCTTATGTTTCTTACACTCAAAAGGGAAGCTTTAACATTGTAGAAGAAACACTTAAGGCTATATTAGAATTATATCCAATTTTTAGTAGAATGAAGATGTTAAGACAATGGGGTGGAATTGTTGACATATGTCCAGATGCAAGCCCAATAATTAGTAAAACATCAATCAAAGGACTTTATTTTAATTGTGGTTGGGGAACTGGTGGATTTAAAGCAACACCTGGTTCGGGCGATTTATTTGCTCATACAATCGCTAATGATGAACCTCATAAATTAAATGCTGCATTTAACATTAATAGATTTGTAAGTGGCGATCTAGTAGATGAACATGGAGCAGCAGCTGTTGCCCACTAATGTTTTTAATTAATTGTCCATATTGTGGTGAAAGAGATCAATCAGAATTTGTTTCTGGTGGTGAAGCTCATATAGCAAGACCTAAACAACCTACCGAATTAAACGATGATCAATGGGCAGAATATTTGTTTATGAGAAAAAATATTAAGGGTATCCAATTTGAAAGATGGAATCATGCACATGGATGTAGAAAATGGTTTAATGTAGCCCGTGACACCTCAAATGATAAAATAGAAAAAATATACAAAATGGGTGAACAACCACCAAAATTATAATGTCCAAAAATCTAAGAATAAATAATAAACAATTTGTAGACGAAACCAGAAAACTATCTTTTATTTTTAATGGAAAAAAATTATACGGATATAAAGGCGATACACTAGCATCTGCCCTACTTTCAAACGATATTCATCTTGTGGGAAGAAGTTTTAAGTACCATAGACCAAGAGGAATAATGACATCCGGTTCTGAGGAACCAAATGCAATTCTTCAAATAGGAAATGACGATGCTTTAACTGATCCTAATGTACGAGCTACTGAAATCGAATTATATGATGGTTTAATTTGTAACAGTCAGAATTGTTGGCCAAGTGTAAAATTTGATATAGGTGGAATAAATAACTTTTTATCACCTCTCCTTCCTGCAGGCTTTTATTATAAAACATTTATGTGGCCAGCAAGTTTTTGGGAGAAGTACGAATACTTTATCCGTAAATCTGCTGGCTTAGGAAAATCCCCAACGAAACAAGATCCAGATATGTACGACCATAGATATATGCACTGTGATATCTTAATAGTTGGAGGTGGTGTTTCTGGTTTAATAGCGGCTAAAATAGCTTCTGATGATAATAAAAAAGTTTTATTATTAGAGGACAAGGAATTATTAGGAGGTTCATTAATTTATGATGACAATGATATATCTAAAATTGATAATCAAAAAAGCAGTGAATGGTTAAAAAAACTCATTGAAAATATTAAAAACGATAAAAATATCATTATTAAAACAAGAACAAGTCTTGCTGCTTATCATAATTACAACTTTTTACTAGCAAGGCAAAATTTAACTGATCACTTAAGTGTTAATGACCGTAATAATAAAATCAGACAAAGGCTTTACAAAATAAGAGCAAAAAAAGTAATTATCTCCACTGGCGCTATAGAAAGACCTCAAGTTTTTCATAACAACGATAGACCAGGTATAATGTTAGCATCTGCTGTGAAAAAATACATAGACTATTACGGTGTAAGATGTGGTTTAGAAAATGTTATATTTACTAATAATGACAGTGCTTATGAAACAGCCTTATCATTACATAAATCAGGCACAAAATTAAATGCAATAATAGATATAAGAAATAATTCATCTTCAGAAATAGTAAATAAAGTTAAAAGTCTAGGGATACAAATTTATTGGAACCATACAGTAGTAAACACTAAAGGTTATAAAAGAATTAACAAAATAATAATAATGAAGCTTAATGATAAAGGCAATGATGTTGTCGGAAAAAAGATTGAATTGAATTGTGATTGCTTAGCAATTTCTGGTGGCTGGACTCCGATGGTTCATCTATTTACACAATCTGGTGGTAAACTTAAGTTTGATAACAAAGATAATATTTTTGTTCCAGATAAAACAAATTTAAATCAATTAAGTATCGGTTCTACAAAAGGAGATTTCGAATTAGATGATGTTTTAAAAAATTCAATAAAAGATACAAAAAAGTTTTTACAGATTGAAAATTCTAATTTTGATAAAATAGATGTTAAATGCTCTAAGGAAAAAGAGAAAAAAAATATATGGTTACTTCCATCAGATAAACCGTTAAGTAAAACAAAACCATTTTTAGATTATCAAAATGATAGTACTGCAAAAGATATAAAATTAGCTTTACGAGAAGGCTTTAAATCAATTGAACACGTAAAAAGATATACAACAACTGGTATGGGTACAGATCAAGGTAAACTTGCTAACATGCATGCCTTGGGTATAGTTGCAGATACAACTAACACTAATATGGGTGAACTAGGTACGACAACTTTTAGACCACCATATACACCACTTACTTTTGGAACCATAGTAGGTAGAAACGTTGGACAATTTTTTGATATTTTTAGAAAAACTCCTATGCATGACTGGCACGTTAATAATAACGCAAAGTTTGAAAATGTCGGTCAATGGAAACGTGCTTGGTATTATCCAAAAGATGGTGAATCAATGCATGATGCTGTACAAAGGGAAAGTAAAGCTGCAAGAGAATCTAGTGGAATATTAGATGCTTCAACACTCGGTAAAATCGACATTCAAGGAACTGATGCAAATGAGTTTCTTAATAGAGTTTACACAAATGCTTGGTCAAAATTACAAATTGGTAAATGTAGATATGGTTTAATGTTGAATGAAGATGGTATGGTTTACGATGATGGAGTGACAACAAAACTAGGTGAAAATCACTATTTAATGACAACAACAACTGGTGGTGCTGCAAATGTCATGTCCAAACTTGAAGATTATTTACAAACAGAATGGCCAGAATTAGATGTATTTTTAACATCAGTTACGGATCATTATGCAACAGCGAGTGTATGTGGTCCAAACGCAAAAAAAATCATTAATAAAATTTTTAAAGATTTAGATTTATCTGATGAAAGTTTCCCACATATGTCATTTAAAGAGGTAAGGCTAGGTAATATAAATTGCAGAATCATGCGGATAAGTTTTACAGGTGAACTTAGTTATGAAATTAATGTGGAAGCATCATACGGTAAATATATTTGGGAAAAATGTATTGAAGCAGGAAAAGAATTTAACATTACTCCTTATGGAACTGAAACTATGCACCTTTTAAGGGCTGAAAAAGGATTTATCATTGTTGGCCAAGATACTGATGGGACGATGACACCAGTAGATCTTCAAATGGATTGGATAATTAGTAAAAGAAAATATGACTTTATTGGTAAACGATCTCTATATAGAAGCGATACTATTAGAGAAGATAGAAAACAATTAGTCGGGCTTTTAACTGATGACCCTAATGAAATTTTAGAGGAAGGTGCTCAAATTGTTAAAGACGAAAATAAAAAGCCTGTGAATATGCTTGGACATGTAACTTCAAGCTATTTCAGTCCAACTTTAAAAAAATCAATTGCTTTAGCAGTTTTGAAAGAAGGTAAAAAACTCAAGGGACAAAAACTCTTGGTTCCAATGATAGATAAAACAATTAAAGTAACTGTATCAGATACTGTCTTCTTAGATAAAGAAAATGAAAGAATAAATGGATAATATTAATACAGCTATTAAAGACAAAAGAGAATATTCAGATTTAAATTTGAAAGAGATAGAACCAATTACTAAAATTAACTTACGTGGAAAAAAAAGAGAGTTCTTTACAAAAGTTGGCCAAGTACTCTCTGTTATTTTACCAACGGAAAGCAATACGTCTACAAGTAACCAAGAGTTAAGCGCTTTATGGCTAAGTCCAGATGAATGGATGGTTTATACAAATAGCATGAATAAAGAAATTTTTGATAGAGTTTTTAAAGAAATTTCATCACTTAACTACGGAGCTGTTACTAATGTAAGTGACCAATGGGTGTGTATTAATATTTCTGGGAATAATTTATACGAATTACTCTCAATGAGTTGTCCATTTGATTTCTCAAAATTCAAAGAGACTAAAGGATCCACAACCCAAACTATAATCAATCATATTGATGTAATCATTCATAACTTGGGTGATAACAATATAAATTTATTTGTAAGACGATCGTTTTCTAACCATTTATGGGATTGGCTTAATGACGGGGCGAATTTATTGTAAAATTTAACTGCGTCAAGGTTAGCATAGAAAAATATCATAAATTATCTTATTAAACTCTTATGAAAAAAATTATCGTATTATTATTTACTTTATTATTCTCATTTTCAGCAAATGCTTCTTCATTAGATAAAATTCTTTCAAACGGAGAACTAAGAGTTGGTACAACTGGAGACTGGGATCCAATGACTATAAAAGATCCTTCCACGAATACCTATAAAGGTTTTGACATTGATGTTATGAACGAACTTGCAAAAGACATGGGTGTAAAAATTAAGTTTGTTCCTGCTGAATGGAAAACTATAGTTTCTGGAATAACTTCAGACAGATATGATATTTCAACAAGTGTCACAAAAACTCCTAAAAGAGCAGAAGTAGCAGGTTTCACAGAGACTTATTACAAATATGGAACTGTTCCACTGGTTTTAAAGAAAAATTTAAGTAAATTTTCAACATGGGACTCTCTAAACAATAAAGATGTTACAATCGCTACGACACTTGGAACTTCACAAGAGGAAAAAGCTAAAGAATTTTTCCCTAAATCAAAATTAAATTCAGTAGAGGCACCTGCAAGAGATTTTCAGGAAGTACTAGCAGGAAGAGCTGATGGAAATATTACAAGTTCAACTGAAGCCAACAAATTAGTTATTAAATATCCACAATTAGTAATTGTTCCAGATGGTGAAAAAAATCCTGCTTTCTTAGCTATGATGGTTGGTAAAAATGACGATAAGTGGAGAAAGTATGTTAACGATTGGATCAATAAGAAAAAGAAATCTGGCTTCTTCAAAGAACTTTTAGCAAAATACAATCTTAAAAGCTTATAATAAATTAGCTATTAATAATTAATTCTTTATAAATATAAGTGTGAAAAACTTATTTTTATTATTCTCATTGTTATTTCTATTATCATGTGGAAAGCAGGAATTAGATTGGTTAATATTATCTCCCAACAATGTTAACGGTTTAACAAATCTAAAATTTTTATTAAGTGGATTCACAACAACTATCTTTATATCTATCGTATCAATATCTCTATCAATAGTATTGGGATTAATAGTTGCTATCCCCTCCTTAGCCAAAAATAAATTTTTAACATACTTAAATATAGGTTATGTCGAAATAGTTAGAGCTATACCTTTGTTAGTTTTGATTTTATGGATTTATTACGGATTACCTATTATGACAGGAATTAGTTTTAGTCCATTTGTATCTGGTATTATAGCTTTATCTATAAGTGAAAGCGCATTTCAGGCTGAAATTTTTAGAGCTGGAATAAATTCAATTAGAAAACCTCAATGGGAAGCTGGAAGTTCTTTAGGGCTTAATTTTTTTAGAAAATTAAGACTTGTCATTCTTCCTCAAGCTATAAGAAATATACTACCTGCTATTGGAAATCAGTTTGTTTACGTTCTAAAAATGTCATCTTTAGTTTCAATTATTGGTATTGGAGACCTAACTAGAAAGGCTAATGAGCTTGTTGTTACTACATACAGACCTCTAGAAATATATACGTTTTTGATCTTAGAGTATCTTATATTAATTTTAATTGTATCATTCTTAGTAAGACGGCTTGAAAAAAAAATGAAAAAGGATAGTTAATCTAACTTTTTATAAAAAAATATTTTTTATTATCTTTAAACATATAATTAAAAAAAGATCCTATAAAAATTAGTACTACTAATCCCATTAACCAATTTGTAACTAATATTGTATAAAAGATATCGCTGTAACCCCCTCCTTTTATATTAATAACGTACCACAAACATAAAAAAGGAATTGCAGTAAGCCTTAATATACTCAGATACAAACTAAAGATGGGTCTCTTAAGGGCCTGAAATACAGCAGTAGTAATAAAAAAAGTGGGATATATAGGGCCTATCAATGCTGCAATCTTTAAATATAGAGATCCAAATTTAATAGTTTCTGGATCGTCAGTAATTAATCCAAGGAGATTTTCTGCTCCAAAATACAGAATAAAGCCAGCCATGATCATAAATGAGCAACCAAATATTAATGCTTTTTTATAAAGATCTCTTATTCTTTCAAAATTTCTAGCTCCAAAGTTTTGACCTCCAATTGATAATACAGCCGTATTCAATGCTATGACTGGTAATAAGAAAACTTGTTCTATTCTAAGTGCAGCTCCATAACCAGCTGCAGCAATATCTCCAAATTTTCCTACAAAGTATAATACATTAAATATACCAACACCAATTAACAACATGCTAAACATGATTGGTACAGATTGAAAAGTAAGATTATTTAAAAAGTTAATTTTTGGAATAAAACACTTTGCATATAAGTACTCTTTAAGTTTACAACAATAAACTTTTTGTGCTAAATAGATTGTTCCAATAAGTTGGCAAATAACTGTAGCAATGGCAATACCTGAAATTCCAAAAGCAGGTATTATCAAAAAACCAAAAATAAAAATTGGATTAAGTATGATGTTTAAAAAAAAAGTAAATATAAGTACGTTTCTATAACTTTTTGTATCCCCTTGAGCGTTTAATGTTCCATTTAAAGATATTTGTATCAATACTATTACTGTGCAATAAAAAATTATATCTAAATATTCCCTGGTCAAAATAATATTTTCTGGAGAGGATCCTAATAATTGAAGCAGATAATTGGAAGAGTTAATTCCTACAAATGTAACTAATAATGAAATGATTATCGCAAAAATTATTGATTGAGCAACATATAATGAAGCGACTTTTTCTTTTTTTTCACCTATGGAATTTCCTATAAGTGTATTAGTGCCAGCTCCAACCCCAACACCTATTGCGATAATGATGAAGTAAATTGGAAACGATTTTGCTAAAGCACTTAGCGCATCAGGTGATATCTTTCCTGCGAAAAAAGTATCAACAAGATTATAGAAAGTTTGAAATAACGATCCAATACTGGCTGGGAATGTAACTCTTCTTAGAAGTTGCCACATTGGATCCGCTGTTAAATTAATCTTCTTAACCATCTATTTGTAAATTTTTTTAAACATGTAATTTTTTTTTTCTTTTTTTGCTTTATCAATTTGACTTTGTCTCATTCTAAATCGTTTTTTTTGTTCTATGCTTGATTTATTATAACAATTAGGACATGAAACACCTTCTTCAAATTTCACAGAATTCTTATCTATAACAGAAATAGGTTCTCTACATCCAGCACAAATTGAATATTTGCCTCTATTTAACCTATGGTTCACAGAAACACGATTATCAAATACAAAACATTCCCCTTTCCATAAGCTTTCTTTTCTGTCGATTTTTGATAAATAATTAATAATGCCACCCTTTAACTGAAAAATATTTTTATAACCTTTGTTATATAAATAATCGCTAGCCTTTTCGCATCGAATACCTCCTGTACAAAACATTCCGATTTTCGAATTTTTATTAAACTTTTTAAAATATTTAGAAAAATCTCTAAAGTTATTTAATTTTGGATTTATAGATCTCTTGAAAGTCCCAATCCTAAACTCAAAATCTTTTCTAGTATCAATTACATAGGTGTCTTTTTTTAAAACAAAATTATTCCATTCCTTAGGAGAAAGATGATTATTTTTAACTTTTTTTTTAAGTCTTTTTCCAATTGGAACAACTTCCTTTTTAACCTTGACCCTCCCCTTATGAAAAGGAATAAATCTATTAAAAGAAATATTTTCATTATCAAATTTTGTAATGGCAAAGATTTTTTTAAGATTGATTTTTATTTGTTTAGTATTTTTTTTTAGGAAAGAAATTGATCCATTAATCCCCTCAGGTGAGATAATTATAGTTCCTTTAATTTTGTAATCATCTATAATATTTTGGAGTTTATCTTTGAGTTTACTGATTTTTTTTAATTGTTTAAATTTATAAAAACCAAAGATAGTATACATTATAATTTTCTACAAATTGAAAAGCCATCACCTATTGGGATAATCATATTTTCAACTCTTATATCGTTATTAACATAAGTATTAAAATCTCGAATTATCTCTGTTAAGTGTTCTTTATTGTTTTTATCTACAACTTCGCCATGCCACAAAACATTATCAATGATTATAAAACCATCCCTTTTTAATAAGTTTAAAGACAATTCATAATATTTTTTGTAATTCTCTTTATCAGCATCTATAAAAATCAAATTAAACAATTTTTTTTGGCTTATTAATTTATTAATTCCATTGATAGCTTCATCAATGATAATATCAATTTTTTCTGAAACTTTTGCCTTTTCAAAGAAATTTTTCGCTACTAATGAAGTATCTTTGTTTTTATCGATAGTGGTTATCTTAGAGTCGTTTTCTAGACCAATGCACATACTCAATGAGCTAAGACCAGTAAAAGTACCAATTTCTAAAATTTCTTTAGGTTTAAATAATTTTGTTACTAAATATAAAAAATGACATTGGTTGATTGAAATTTGCAAATTCTTTTTTTTTCCAAGTGTGTCGTTATGCTTAATAATTTCATCTTGCACTGGATGTAATTTTAAAGAGTTCTCATCAATATATTTTTCTATTTGCTTATTAATAGGTAGATTTGAACTCATGCTAGTTCAATTTTTTCTTTAAAATATCATTTACTAACTTAGGATTGGCTTTGCCATCTGTCTTTTTCATAACTTGACCAACAAAAAAACCAAATAATTTATCTTTACCGGATTTAAATAATTCAACATTTTTAGGATTTTCTTTAATTACATCATCTACAATTTTTTCAATTTCTTTAGGGTCGCTTTGTTGTTTCAATCCCTTTTCGTCAATAATGCTTTTTGGATCTTTACTTTCATTTGCCATTATTTCAAAAACTGTTTTTGCAATTTTACCAGAAATAGTACTATCCTTAATCAAGTTAATTAAAGATGATAAATTTTTAGATGAAATAGGACTTTGTGATATTTCTAAATTTCTATCATTAAGTAATGCAAATAATTCACCTGTTATCCAGTTTGTTGCTAGCTTAATATCTGAATTTTTAATTACATCTTCAAAATATTTTGATGTTTCAATATCAGATACCAATATATTTGCCTCGTATGGAGTTAATTTAAACTTATCTACAAATCTTTTTTTCTTTTCATCGGGAAGTTCAGGTATTTCCTTTTTTATTTTTGATATGAAATCGTCAGTTAATTCAAGTGGTAACAAGTCAGGATCAGGAAAGTATCTATAATCGTGAGCATCTTCTTTTGATCTCATCGATCTAGTCTCATTTTTTTTAGTATCAAAAAGACGAGTTTCTTGATCAATAGAGCCTCCCTCTTCTAATATATCAGCTTGACGGTTTGCTTCATATTCAATTGCCATTTGCATAAATTTTATAGAATTGACGTTTTTAATTTCACATCTTGTGCCTAACTTTTTATCCCCTATCTTTCTGATTGAAACATTCACATCAGCTCTTAAAGATCCTTCTTGCATATTTCCATCACAAGTTCCAAGATATCTCATAATTGATCTAAGTTTTTTGATGTATAAATTTACTTCCTCCGGAGATCTTAAGTCTGGTTTGCTTACTATTTCCATAAGGGCAACTCCAGATCTATTTAAGTCTACGAGAGTGTTTTGGGGATCAATGTCATGAATACTTTTTCCTGCATCTTGCTCTAAATGCAGCCTTTCAATACCAACTTTTTTTTCTCCATCTGGTAAATCTAATAAAATTGAACCTTCACCAACTATTGGATCTTTGTATTGAGATATTTGATATCCTTGTGGTAAATCAGCATAAAAATAGTTTTTCCTATCAAAAATTGATTTTTTATTTATCGCTGCATTGAGACCTATACCCGTTTTTACTGCTTGCTTTATACAAAATTCATTTATTACTGGTAGCATTCCAGGAAATGCAGCATCTACCAAACTCACCTGGGTATTAGGTTCTGCACCAAAGTTTGTAGGAGAGTCAGAAAATAGCTTCGATTTTGAAAGAACTTGAGCATGAACTTCTAAACCAATTATAACTTCGTATTCTGAATTACCTCTCTTTATTAAATATTCATTATTTTTACTCATTTAATCCACCAATCCTGCAAATTGTTTTTGAAACTTAATTCTTTTTCCATTGAATATGAAATATTTAATAAATTCTGTTCTTCAAATGCTTTGCCTATTAATTGTAAGCCTAAAGGGTAATTATTTTTATCTTTACCTGCTGGAATAGATATAGCTGGCAGTCCTGACAAATTCACTGGCACTGTAAAGATATCATTTAGATACATTGATACAGGATCATCTGTTTTGTCACCAATATTGAAGGCCGAACTAGGTGTGGAAGGAGTTAAAATTGCATCTACAGATTTATAAGCTTCATCAAAATCATTTTTGATTAATCTTCTAATTTTTTGTGCTTTTAAATAATAGGCATCATAATAACCAGATGACAAAACATATGTTCCAATCATTATTCTTCTTTTTACTTCATCACCAAAACCTTCTGATCTTGTGTTTTCATACATACTGATCAGATTTTCTCCCTGAGAACGATATCCGTACTTTACTCCATCATACCTAGCTAGGTTAGAAGATGCTTCAGCTGGTGCAACTATATAATAAGCAGGCAATGCGTACTTAGTGTGAGGTAAAGATATATCAATAATTTTAGCTCCTAATTTTTTTAATAAAGTAATTCCATCTTGCCATAAACTTTCAATCTCCTTGGGCATGCCATCAACTCTGTATTCTTTTGGAATACCAATTTTTTTTCCTTTAATATTGGAACTTAACGATTTGAAATAATCACCTCTTTTAAAATTTACCGAAGTTGAATCTTTTAAGTCGTACTTACTTATAACATCTAACATTAATGCAGCATCTGACACATCCTGGGTCATTGGTCCTGCTTGATCTAACGAAGAAGCAAATGCAACAATACCATATCGAGAACAACTACCATACGTTGGTTTTAAACCTACGGTGCCAGTAAAAGAAGCTGGTTGTCTTATTGAACCACCGGTATCAGTTCCAATAGTTGCTGGTGTCAATTTAGCTGCAAGCGCTGAAGCTGATCCGCCTGATGACCCACCTGGCACAACTTTTTTACCAACTGGACTTTCAACATTTCCAAAGAAACTAGTTTCATTTGATGAACCCATTGCAAATTCATCACAATTGAGTTTTCCAAGTAAAATAGCCCCTTCATCCCATAAATGCTGGGTTACAGTGGACTCGTAACTAGGAATAAAATTTGAAAGTATTTTACTTCCAGCTGTTGTCTTTAGATTATTGGTACAAAAAAGATCTTTAACTGCAAGAGGAACTCCAGGGAGCTCGTAATCAAAATTTCCTTTTTCGTCAAATTTTTTGGCTTTTTCAATTGCATTTTCAAAATCGGTAGTGATGTATGTATTCAAATCTTTCGATTTTTCAGCTCTAGCAATATATGCTTTTGTAATTTCTTGGGAAGATAATTCTTTATTTTTAATTTTATCAATTAAAGCTGATAAAGTAAGATTTATTATATCACTCATTCTACAACCTTTGGTACGACAAAAAAATCTTTATTTTCGTCTGGTGAATTTTTTAAGATTTTTTCTCTTATATTTTTTGTTTTGACCACATCGCCTCTTAATTTCAACGATGTTTCTGCAATTGATGTCAGTGGTTCAACTTTTTTAGTATCGACTTTATTTAGCGTTTCGATAAATTCAAAAATAGAATTTAGATCTTTTTCAAGTTCTTTTGCTTTTTTATCATCTATGGATATTCTTGATAATTTTGCTATATGTTTAATTGTTTTAAGATTTATGCTCATATGATAATTAAATTTAAAGGAAAAATATCATTATATTAGAAAAAAACAATATGATCACTTTAAAGGAACTCAAGTCTAAAATTGATAAAAACGCAAGGTTAATTGGTTTAGATCTTGGAAAAAAGAGAATAGGTGTTTCAATCTGTGATCATAAACGAATTATAGCGACTCCTTTTAAAACTATAGAATATATTGATCATGAAAATTTTATCACTGAACTTTTAGAAATAATTAATCAAGAAGACATAAAGGCTATTGTTGTAGGAAATCCATTGAATATGGATGGAAGTAAAGGCCCCTCTTCTCAATCAGCTTTAGACAAAGCTAAGATGATTGAGAGTAAAACAAATACACCTGTGGCTTTATGGGATGAGAGATTATCAACTGTAGGTGCCTTTAAGATATCAAGTCAATTAGACATTAATGTATCTAAAAGAGTTCAAAAAATAGATGAAAATGCAGCAACGTTTATATTGCAGGGAGCGATTGAATTTTTAAATAATTAAGCTTGCAATATCAATGCTTTAAAGCTATAGAGTTGGTTTTAATGGCTATAAACAATAACGCTATTAAAATTTCACAAAAACACCTACTAGGTATCCAAGATCTTTCTATTTCAGATGTAAAACTTATCTTAGATGAAGCAAAGAAATTTATTTCACTTAATAAAAGTAAAAACAAAAAGTTAGATATTCTTAGAGGAAAAACTCAAATAAATCTTTTTTTTGAACCTTCAACGAGGACCCAAAGTTCTTTTGAACTAGCTGGAAAAAGACTTGGTGCAGATGTTATGTCGATGAATATAACTAATTCTGCTATTAAAAAAGGTGAAACATTAATCGACACTGCAATGACACTAAATGCAATGCACCCAGATATTATAGTAGTTAGACATCAAGATAGTGGTGCATCAAACCTTCTTTCACAGAAAGTAAATTGTTCAGTTTTAAATGCTGGTGATGGTAGACGTGAGCATCCAACGCAAGCTTTGCTAGATGCGCTTACAATAATTGAAAAAAAGAAAAAAATTGAAGGTTTGCGAATTGCTATTTGTGGAGACATTTTACACTCAAGAGTAGCTAGATCAAATATTTTTTTGTTAAACATGTTAGGCGCTGAGGTCAATATAGTTGCCCCAACAAATCTCATGCCAAAGGATATTGAAAAATTTGGAGTTAAAACATTTTCAAATATGAAAGAAGGTGTAAAAGATTGCGATATAGTTATGATGTTAAGGTTACAAAATGAGAGGATGAGTAGTTCATTTTTGTCGTCAAATAGAGAATATTATGAGTATTATGGCTTAACTCCTGACAAACTAGAAAAAGCAAAGAAAGATGCAATAATAATGCATCCTGGACCAATGAATAGAGGTATTGAAATTGATACCAAACTTGCTGACGATATAAATAAAAGCGTAATCAAAGAACAGGTTGAGTTAGGTGTTGCGGTAAGAATGGCTTGTTTAAAAATTTTTTGTGAAAAATGAAGAAACAATATTTTTTAAATGCAAACATAGTTGATCCAGCTAATTCTGTGGAGGGATTAGGTGGTTTAATTATTAATGAGAATGGAAAAATTGAGGCAATAGGAAAAAAAGTAAATAAAAATAATATTCCCTCACGTGAAAAATTCATAGATCTCAAAGAAAAATATATATTTCCGGGTTTAATCGATATGAGGGTTTTTGTTGGGGAGCCTGGCTTTGAGTATAAAGAGAATTTTAAAACATTAAGTAATGCCGCATTAGCAGGTGGGGTTACATCTGTTGTCACAATGCCTAATACTTCGCCTGTTATAGATAACGTTTCAATGGTTGATTTTTTAAAAAGGAGAGGACGAGATAAATCAAAAATAAATATATATCCAACAGCTACCTTAACTAAAAATCTTGAAGGTAATAATATGAATGAGTTCGGCCTTTTACAAAAAAAAGGAATAATTGGTTTCACAGATGGAATAAAAACAATTCAAAACACAAGGGTAATGTCTAGAATAATGAAATCTGCTTACGATTTGAACTCTTTAATCATACAACATGCTGAAGATTTCGAATTAGCAAAAAACGGTCAGGTTAATGATGGGATTATCGCGACTAAATTGGGCCTACACGGAATACCAGATTACGCAGAGAAAATAATTGTTGAAAGAGACTTAAGTTTACTTCAGGATTATAATTGCAGATATCATATTTCACAAATATCTTCAGCAAAATCTTTGGAAGTAATCAAACGTAGTAAAGATAACGTAACCTTTACAACTGGAGTTTCTATTAACAACTTATCACTTAACGAAAATGATATTGGAGATTTTAGAACTTTTTTAAAACTTTCTCCACCACTTCGAACAGAGGATGACAGACTTTCATTAATAAAAGGTATTAATCAAGATTTAATTGAAGTCATAGTTTCAGATCACAAACCTGAAGATGAAGAGTCAAAAAGATTAACTTTCTCACAGGCTGCAACTGGAGCATCAGGTATAGAAACTTTATTATCCCTCGCGTTAGAGTTATTTCACAATGAGTCTTTAAAACTATCTAAAATAATTCAGTGTTTAACAAGTAATCCTGCAAAAATATTAAAGATAGATAAGGGAAGTTTATCTATAGGAAATGACGCTGACTTTTGTATAGTCGATTTATTTAAACCTTGGATAGTAAAAAAAGAAAATATGATCAGTAAATCTAAAAATACATGCATCGAGGATAAAAAACTTCAAGGTAAAGTGCTTAATACATTTATTAAAGGCGTAGAACTATATAAATGTTAAATTTTGAATTATTTTTAATTATACTAGTAAGTTATTTATTTGGATCCATACCCTTTGGATTACTTTTAACTAAAATTTTTTTAAAAAAAGATATCCGTGAAATAGGATCTGGTAATATTGGTGCAACAAATGTATTAAGAGCTGGTAACAAAATTTTAGGTTACTCAACTTTGGTCCTCGACATATTAAAAGCTGTTCTTCCAATTTTATATATAAAATTTTTCATGAACGATTATTTATATATATCTGCATTGTCAATTTTTATAGGACACGTTTTTCCAATTTGGTTAAAATTTAAAGGTGGTAAAGGTGTTGCTTCTTATCTTGGAATTCTTTGTTGTTTGGATATTTATAGTGCTTTAATTTTTGGAGTCGTCTGGATTTCTATTTTTATATTCTTTAAATTTTCATCATTAAGTTCTCTACTTGCAAGTTTAACAATTCCAATTTTTCAATTTTTTTATAATTCTAATTCTGACTACTATTTTTACTTTATGATGTTCATTTTGATTTTTTTTACACATAGAGAAAATATAAAACGCTTGAGAAATAATACAGAATCTAAATCAAAAATTTATTAATTTGACTATCAATCTTATTTATGATTTTTTGTTTACATGAATCTAGTAATTGTTGAAAGTCCCGCTAAAGCAAAAACAATAAATAAATACTTAGGAAATGATTATACAGTCCTAGCTAGTTATGGACATATCAGAGATCTTCCATCTAAGAATGGCTCTGTAGATCCTGAAAATGAATTTAAGATGATTTGGGAAATTGATAGTTTTTCTAAAAAATATTTAAAAGAAATTTCCGATGTGGCAAAAGATTCTAAAAAAATAATACTTGCTACAGACCCTGACAGAGAAGGTGAAGCAATTGCATGGCATGTTAAAGAATTTTTAAATGAAAAAAAATTACTTAAGGACAAAAAAATTGAAAGAGTTGTTTTTAATGAAATAACTAAAAAGGCAGTAACAAATGGAATAGAAAATCCAAGAGAAATAGAATCTGATCTTGTAAATGCTTATATGGCAAGACGTGCCTTGGATTATTTGGTGGGCTTTAATATTTCTCCCATACTTTGGACTAAACTTCCAGGATCTAAATCAGCGGGTAGAGTACAATCTGTTGCTCTAAGACTTTTAACTGAAAGAGAACATGAAATCGAAATATTTAAACCTGAGGAATTTTGGTCTTTAAAAGTAAATTTTAAAACAAGTGATCGAAATTTAATAATATCGAATATTTTTCAAATTGATAATAAAAAAATTGAAAAATTTAGTTTCAAAAACAAAAACGATATTAATCAAGCAATAGAAAATATAAAAAACGATAAATATAAAATTACAGATATTACATCAAAAATATATTCTAGAAATCCTTCTGGACCTTTTACAACTTCAACATTACAACAGTCAGCATCTAGTAAGCTTGGTTTTGGTGCCTCAAGAACAATGCAAATTGCTCAAAGGCTATATCAAGGTATTGAAATTGAAGGTGAAACTAAAGGATTAATCACTTACATGCGAACAGATGGTACCAATATATCTAAAGAAGCCTTGCCAGTTTTTAGAAACTTTATAAGTGATAACTTTGGTAATGAATATTTACCTGATCAACCAATTAATTACTCGGGTAAAAAGGCAAAAAATGCGCAAGAGGCTCATGAAGCTATTAGACCAACAGAAATAAGCAATACACCTGAAAAAATGAAAAAATATTTAAGCTCAGATCAAAATAAATTATATAACTTGATTTGGTCAAGAGCTCTATCTTCACAAATGACGCCAGCAAAATTTGATAGAAAAACAATCATTATTGAATCAAATAACAATGAACATATTTTCAAGTCATCGGGTTCAACGATAGTGTTTGATGGTTTTATGAAGGTAATTAATTTAGATGATGATAACAATGATGAAAATATTTTACCCAAAGTAGAAAAAGGAGAAGTAAATATATCTGATTTTATAGATGAACAACATTTTACGCAACCACCACCAAGATATTCAGAGGCTAGTTTAGTTAAGAAATTAGAGGAATTAGGTATTGGTCGCCCCTCTACTTACGCAAGTATTATTTCTGTAATATCTAATAGAGGTTATGCTGATGTTGTAAATAAAAGATTTTTCCCAACTGATAGAGGAAAACTTTTATCTGCTTTTCTTGAAAAACTTTTTGCAAAATATGTTGATTATGACTTTACTGCAAAATTAGAAGATCAATTAGATGACATAACCTCAGGAAAAGAAAACTGGTTAAGCGTATTAGATCAATTTTGGAAAGACTTTAATAAAAATGTTTCATCTGTGAAAGAAATTAGAACAAGAGAAGTTCTTGATATGTTAAATGAAAGTTTGGGAGATCTAATATTTGAAAGAAATAATGATGGTAAAATTGATAGAAACTGCAAATTATACAACAAAACATGCGTTTCTGGTCAAGGCACATTAAGTTTAAAAAATAGTTTTAGAGGTGGTGCATTTATTGGCTGTTCTAACTATCCAGATTGCAAGTTTACAAGACCGCTTTCAAAGATTAAAGCATCTCAACAAATAAATTTAGCAGAACCTAAATTAATTGGTAAAAATGATAATGATAAAGAAATTTATTTAAAAAATGGAAGATTTGGTCCTTATTTGCAATACGAATTATTAGAAGATGAAATAGTAAAAACAAAAAAAAGAAAAACAAAGAAAGAGGAAAATAAATTAAAAAATGTTTCGATTCCTAAAGGTTTAGATATAGAAAATATAGATTTAGAAAAAGCAAAATATCTATGCTCTCTACCTAAAATTTTAGGCACTCATCCAGATATTGGAAAAGAAATTACAGTAAATGTTGGTAGATTTGGACCATACTTAAAGTGTGAAAATAAATCCGCAAGAATTGAAAGTGTAGATGAATTATTTTCAATTGGTTTAAACAGAGCTATAACTTTGATATCTGAAGCAAAACCTGGAAGAATGTCCTCATCAATGATTAAAGATTTAGGTGAACATCCTGAAGACAAAAAACCTGTAAGAGTTATGAAGGGACAATATGGGCCTTACATAAAGTATAAATCTCTTAATGCAACTATTCCTGAAGAAAAGGATCCAACAGAATTGACAATGGAAGAAGCTTTGATATTGATTGAGAAGCGGAAAGAATACGATAAAACGAAAAAATCAAAAAAAAAGAAATCAAAATGAGTTATGAAGAAAAAATAAAGGAATTAAAAATAAATCTTCCTGAAGCAAAAGCACCCGTTGGAAATTATGTGGCGACAAAAGTTTCAGGAAAAATGTTATTTGTTTCTGGACAAATTTCTATTGATGAAAGTGGTCAGTTAATAAAAGGGAAAATTGGGAAAGATTTAGATACAGAAGCTGGTTATAATGCTGCCAAAAGATGTGCGTTAAGTATTATTGCGCAAGTAAAAAAAGCTTGTGATAATGATTTATCAAAAATTAAATCGTGTGTAAAATTAACAGGGTTTGTGAATTCAACAGATGAATTTATAGATCAACCTAAAGTATTAAATGGTGCATCAGATCTAATAGCTTCAGTTTTTGGGGACACTGGGATGCATACTAGGGCCGCTGTAAGCACAAATAGTTTACCATTAGGTGTCTCGGTAGAAGTAGATGCAATATTTGAGTTGAAATAAATATTATTTTCCAACACTATAATATTTAAAACCTTGTTGTTTAATTTTTAAAGAAGAATACAAATTTCTCATATCAAAAATAATAAACTTTTTACCCTTAACTAAATTTTTAAAATTTATTGATTTAAATTCATTCCATTCAGTGTGTAAAATAACAAGATCCGAATTTTGAACAGCA
>CACFJR010000008.1 GCA_902566755.1 uncultured Pelagibacteraceae bacterium | reverse complement strand
TAATTAAACATCTTGCAAGCGCCACTCTTTGCTGCATACCACCTGATAATTGATAAGTAGGAGTATTTCCAAAACCTTTTAAACCAACTATTTCTAACCACTCATCAACTTTTTTTTGAGTTTCACCTGGATCTTTTTTTTTCATTCTTAATCCAAAGTTTACATTTTCAGAAACTGTTAACCATTCAAACAAAGCTCCTTGTTGAAATACCATTCCTCTATCAACTCCGGGACCATTTATTTCATTTGAACCCAAAGTAATCGTTCCTGATGTAGGTCTAATAAAACCAGCTGCAATATTTAGTAAAGTTGTTTTTCCACATCCTGATGGACCAAGAACTGTTAATAGTTCTCCTTTTTTGATTGTGAAATTTAAATCTTTTAATGCATGAACAGTTTCTCCTTTTGGAGATTTAAAGATCATATTTAGATTTTGAGAAACTAAATCACTCATAACAAGACCTTACATTAAAATTTATATAAAAAAAATAGGCACCAATTAAAAAAATTGGCGCCTATTTAAATATTTAACCTTATGATTATAAAGGTAAGAAACTAGTGTCTACGTTTCCTCTAGGTGTTCCCATTCCTTTTAAGAATGCATCAAGATTTCCTTTAGTCATAGATTGCTTAGTCTCTGCTGGTGTTAAAAATTTGAAACCACTTAAAGTTTCTTTCATATCACCAACTTTCATTTCAGAAGCTTTAGACATAGAATTCATGTCGCTTTTACCAGCTTTGTATCTAGCATTAGCTTCATGAGTAACTTCAATAAAAGTTCTTAGCATTTCAGGATTTTCCTTCATAAACTTAGTAGTTACTGAAGTAATGTCTATTCCTAATATACCAGCGTCTCTTGCTTCTTGAACTGTAAGTAGTCTTGTTCCAACAGCTGTTGCAGCTTTAATTGAATTACCACCAAATAAACATGCCATTACAACATCACCGCTTACTAAAGCAGCAGCACCTTCTTCAGGATCCATTTGAATGATATCCATTTTTTTTCTGTCTGCGCCAACAACTTTCATACTTTCATCAAAAACGTATTCAGCCATTGTTCCTAGTGGTACAGCAACTTTTTTACCTTCAAGTTCAGTAGCATTAGCTTTTGTAATACCTGAAGCATTGGACGTTACACAAGTTGTTCCACCCATTCCATATTCCATAGCTATATCTACAAGTTTGATAGGTGCTTTAGATTTAACCGCGTTTATGAAAGGTACTAAACCTTGTGAGTAAGAAATATCGATGTCTCCCGCTAACATAGCGTCAGTCATTGCTCCACCATTTGTGAAGTTAGTCCACTTAACCGGTACACCTAAAGCTTTAGCAAAATTTTTCTTCTGCATGTCCTCTAGGTTTGGACTAGGCCATTCTAAAAAGTAAGCAACTCTAACCTCTTTTGCAGCTGAATTAGCAACTGAAATAGTTAAGTTAAGAGCTAATATACTTCCAAGAATAAAACTAAGTATTTTTCTCATTTATTCCTCTCCTTATTTAAATTTATAAGCGGTATTTAAGTTGAAAATAGACCAGAAGTAAATAAAGTTGTTAACAGGAATGGGTGTCAAAATAGACTATTCAATTTTTAGTTGTGCTGCTATAATAGATTTTTATAGTTAATTAAAATTAATTAGTTTAATTATTAGGAATAAATAAAAATGAGTCAAAAACCATCAATACCAAATTCACTCAATGAGCATTGGATGCCATTTACATCCAATAAAGATTTTAAAGAAAGACCAAGATTAATTACAGAAGCAAAAGGCGTTTATCTAAAAAACCACGAGGGAAATACTCAAATAGATGCAAGCTCTGGACTTTTTTGTAATCCACTTGGTCATGGTCGAATGGAAATTATTGATGCAATTACAAATCAATTAAAAACATTAGATTATGCTCAACCCTTTCAACAAGGTTTTGGCGGATCTTTTGAATTAGCAACTAGAATTTCAAAACATACTCCAGGAAATTTAAATAGAATTTTTTATACAATTTGTGGATCTACTGCTGTAGAGACTGCAATAAAAATTAGTGTAGCGTATCATAAAGCAAGAGGTGAAGGTCAAAGGTTTAGATTTGTTGGACGAGAAAGAGCATACCACGGAATGAATATTGGAGCTACTTCTGTGGGCGGTATGATTAATAACGTTAAAGCATATGCAAGTGTTTTGATGCCAGGTGTAGTCCATATGAGACATACACACTTAGATGAGCATAAATTTGTATCCGGTCAACCAGAAACTGGCGCTGATATTGCAAATGACTTAGAAAGAATTTGTACAAACTTTGGATCAGAAAATATTGCAGCATGCATTGTTGAACCAATTGCAGGTTCGACTGGAACACTTGTTCCTCCAGTTGGATACTTACAAAGATTAAGAGAACTTTGTGATAAACATAATATTCTTTTAATTTTTGATGAAGTAATAACAGGATGGGGTAGAACAGGTTCTGCTTTTGGTGCACAAGAATTTGGGGTAACACCAGATATTATGACCATGGCAAAAGCAACAACTAATGGTATCGTTCCGTTTGGTGTTGTTGCATGTAAAGAAGAAATTTATGATGCAGTCATGGATGCTTCTCCTAAAGGTGCTGTAGAATTATTTCATGGATACACATATTCTGGAATTCCTATATCTGTAGCTGCTGCTTTAGCTGTTCAGGATATTTTTGAAAAAGAAGATATTTTTAAAAGAGCAAAAGAATTAGCTCCTTATTTCCAAGAAGGTTTATTTTCATTAAAAGATATTGATGTTGTGGAAAACATAAGAGGATATGGAATGATGGGTGGAATAGATATTAAAATGGATGGAAAACCTGGTAAAGCGGGGCTTGCAACTTTCAAACATTGTTATGATGCTGGAGTTAATTTCAAAGCAACAGGTGATGCACTTATTATTGCACCTATGTTTATATGTGAAAAAAAACATATTGATGAAATAATAGAAAAATTAAGAACTGGAATTACTAATTACAGTAAAAGTAAAAAAAATTAATTTTCTTTATGAAAATTGGTGTCCCCAAAGAGATAAAACCTCAAGAAACAAGAATTGGTTTAACCCCTGAAAGTGTGAAAACTTTAATAAGTGAGGGTCATGAAGTTTTAGTTGAAAACAATGGTGGTTTCGAAGCTGGTTTTGATAACGATCAATATACTAAAGCTGGTGCAAAAATTGTAAAAACAGCTGGTGATATTTTTAATGATGCAGACATAATAGTAAAAGTAAAAGAGCCTCAAAAAGCTGAGGTAGATATGTTAAGAGAAAATCAAATTCTTTATACTTATCTTCATTTAGCAGCCGCAAAAGAACTCACAGCAGGATTGATTAAATCTAAAAGTATTAATATTGCTTATGAAACTGTAACAGATGATAATGGCAGACTTCCATTACTTGCACCAATGAGTGCAGTTGCTGGGCGTATGTCAGTTCAAGCTGGAGCACATTGTTTGGAAAAAAATCAAAAGGGTAGAGGTATTTTATTAGGTGGAGCACCTGGGGGTGAACCAGCAAATGTATTAATTCTTGGTGGCGGAGTAGTTGGAGAGAACGCTGCAATTATTGCAACAGGTATGAGAGCTAAAGTTCATATAGTTGATAAGTCAGAAGAAAGATTAAAACAACTAGTTAAAATGTTTGGTGATAAAATTATTCCAGAGCAAAGTGATAAAGTTGATTTGAATAAGTTAGTTTCTGAGGCTGATTTATTAGTTGGTGGAGTTTTAATACCTGGGGCAGAAGCTCCAAAATTAGTTACCAAAGACATGCTTAAATTAATGAAAAGAGGTTCTGTAATAGTCGATGTTGCAATCGACCAAGGTGGATGTGTTGAAACAAGTAAACCAACCACTCATGGTGACCCAACTTATATAGTTAATGATGTTGTTCACTATTGCGTAGCTAATATGCCAGGTGGAGTTCCTAGAACTTCCACATTTGCACTTAATAAAGCAACTCTTCCGTACTTGGTAAAATTAGCAAACAAAGGTTATCAAAAAGCTTTAGGTGAAGATAAGAACTTCTTAGCAGGACTTAATGTTCATAAAGGAAGTGTAACTTATAAAGCTGTTGCAGATGTTTTTGGTCACGAATATGTAAGTGCCGGGGAAGCAATCAAAAATTAATTATTAATGAAGTTTATTTTGATTATTATTTTTTATTTATCTTACTTCAGCAAATCTTATGCATTTTGTTTGTTTAATTGTGATGAAATAACTGTCAATCTGACATGCGATGAACAACCATTAATAGTAGATAAAAAATATATGTACGAATACTTTGGGAAAGCAGTTAATAAATATAAAATTGTAAGTAGAGACGATACTTATGTTTCAGGATATCTGAAAGGAAAAAGTGGTTTTACTTATGACGTGACTTTAAATCTTGTCCAGAATACTTTGATAGTAAATAAAAAAGATAGAAATACAGGAATATCAGGTAGCTATACTAAAAATTGTTATTAATAAGATGAAAAAAATCCCTAGCTCAGCTAAAGTTATTGTTATTGGTGGTGGGGTTGTTGGATGTTCTTGTGCTTATCATTTAGCAAAGTTTGGATGGAAAGATGTTATTCTTTTAGAAAGAGATAAACTTACTTCAGGTACCACTTGGCACGCAGCTGGATTAGTAAGTCAATTAGGCCCATCTGCAACAATTACAAAAATTAGAAAGTATTCTCTTGATCTTTATAAAGAACTTGAAAAGAAAGTAGATCATTCTGCTGGACTTCGTTTAAATGGTGCAATGTCAATTGCTCAAGAAGAGTGTAGATGGCAAGAATTAAAAAGACAAGCAACTACTGCTCAACTTTTTGATGTTGATGTTCAAATTTTAAACAAAGATCAAATAAAAGAAAAAGTTCCATTAATTAAAAATGATGATTTGTTAGGTGGTATTTTAATGCCAGGAGATGGATCAGGTGATCCTTCAGGAATTACTCAATTACTTGCTAAAGCTGCAAGAGCAGAAGGAGCAAAAATTTTTGAAGACTCGCCTGTTGAAGATATTTTAGTTAAAAACAAAAGAATAGAAGGCGTTGTTGTTAACGGAGAAAAAATTGAATGTGAGTATATTGTTTTAGCAACAGGGATGTGGTCAAGACAAATTGGAGAAAAATTAGGTGTAAGTATTCCATTATATCCTGCTGAACACTTTTATGTAATTACTGAACCGATTAAAGAAGTCCCAAAAAATTTACCAGTAATAAGAGATTTTGATAGCAGAACTTATTTTAAAGAGGATGCAGGAAAATTACTTTTAGGAATATTTGAAGGAAAATCTATTCCTGCATTTGATAAAACAAATAAAGTTCCAGAAGATTTTTCTTTCGGTGAGTTTCCAGAAAATCTTGAACATTTTGAACCATATTTAAATGCATGTATGAAAAGATTTCCAATTCTTGAAAAAACAGGAATAAGAAAGTTTTTTGCTGGACCAGAATCTTTTACACCAGACACAAATACTTTATTAGGTGAAGTTCCTGAAGTTAAAAACTTTTTTGTTTGTTGTGGTTTAAATAGTATTGGAATAGCAAGTGCTGGAGGTGTTGGAAAAGTTACCGCTGAATGGATGATGAATGGTCATATTAATGAAGATATTTTTAGTTATGACATTAAAAGATTTCAAAAATTTCATTCTGGTATTAATTTTATTAAAGAAAGAGTCACAGAAACACTTGGCGATTTATATGGAATGCACTGGCCTTATAAACAACACAAAACTTCAAGAAATGTAATTACTCTTCCTTATCACGATAGATTAAAAGATCATGGCGCATGTTTTGGAGTATCGGGTGGTTATGAAAGACCAATGTGGTTTTCTAAAGATGAAAAAAATAAAGATTACAAATATAGCTATAACTATCAAAACTGGTATCCAAGTGCAGAGTTTGAAACAAAAAACGCAAGATCAAATGTAGGTTTATTTGAACTATCTCCATTTTCAAAATTTGATTTAAAAAGTGAAAAAGCACATGAAGAATTACAAATATTATGTACAGCCAATATCCCAAATGAACCTGGTAAAATTAAATATACTCAAATGTTGAATTCAGATGGTGGAATTGAGACTGATTTAACTGTTATTTGTATTAAAAAGAATTATTTTAGAATTGTTTCTTCTGCTGCAAATAGAGAACATGATAAATTTCATATTCTAAAATATATTTCTAAAGATGTTAAGTTAACAGACGTTACAGAAGACTATTGTTGTTTGGGTTTATTTGGACCAAAAAGTAGAGATATGATTTCTTCAATAAGTTCTGATGATTTTTCTAATGAAAACTTTAAATTTGCTACAGCTAAATTTGTTAAAATAAATGATGTAGAAGTATGGGCTCAAAGAATTTCATATGTAGGAGAATTAGGCTTTGAACTTTATGTAAAAAAAGAAAATGCTTTAAAACTTTTTGATATTTTAATTGACAAAGGAAAAACTTATAAAATTTCTCTTTGTGGAATGCATGCTATGGATATTATGAGGATGGAAAGTGGTTATTTACATTGGGGTCACGATATTTCACCTGAAGAAAATCAATTTGAGGCGGGTTTAAACTTTGCTGTCAGTTTTAAAAAGAATATAAATTTTATTGGAAGAGCTGCTTTGGAAAAAAAACGTGACAAAAAGGACCAGAAAAAATTTAAAATGCTCATTTTGAACCATTCTAAAGAAGGAGCACCTCTTCTGCTTCACGACGAGCCGATCTATTTAAAAGATAAGATTGTGGGTCGTACAACTTCTGGCTGTTATTCTTTTAATTACAACAAAAATTTAGCATTTGGCTATATTAATTCAGGCTTAACTAGTGATCAGATAGATAAACAAGCCTTTGAGATAGAGGTTGAGAAAAAAAAATACCCAGCATCTGTGATCACCCGACCTCTTAATGATAAAAAGCTTAACTCTTTGTAGGACCATTTTGGACAAAGCTTAAAAATCTACAACTCATTTTGAACAAAGATTTTCTTGAAAGAACGAATCAGTTGGTGTTAAATGCTCTCCATGAGTGGGGAAACATCAAGTTACGATCAACAAGTAGAGTTAAAGAAAACGCCAAATATTAAAGTTGATATCAACGATTTACTATCAAGAGTAAGAGAGGAGAAGAAAAAAGAGAGAAAAGAAAATCTTTTATTCTTAGGTTTAATTGGCTCAGTGATAGTGATCACTGGTATAATCGCGTCTCTTTAATTAAATACGATAGTATTCAATATTTTCGTTAACATTCTAATAAATCTTTCTTCATTACTTTTATTAATATCACGAACTGTTTTTAAAGTTACATCTTTTTCAATAGTATTTGTATCCAATCTTGGCAACCCGAATAAAAGATAGAGATTATTTTTATCTTTTTTAAGCAATTTTCTTTTTATCAAACTGTTTAATTTTCTAAGCGCTGTAGGTCTTGGTATTCCTGATAACTCAGATATGGTCATTGCATTTAAACCTTGGTTTCCCCAATTGTTAAGTTTTTCAACGAAATTATCTGATGTTAATTCTGGACTTAAATTTTCTTTAAAACCTTTATTCATTACAAGATTTTGATTATAAGCACATTGAGCCCAGATAGCCCAAGTCTCTATATCTCCAAAAAATTTTTTCCAACCTATAATAGTTGGTATTTGAAATTCAAAAAAGATAGTCCAAATTTGTGTGAAATTATCTCTTATTTTTTTATCTAAAATAGAGGTATCAACTTTTTTATCTAAATAACCTGCTTGACTTAAAAAATCTGTAAATCTTGAAAGTAATCTTGCCATGTTTCGTATTGAGTCTTTTGGTTTTTGGTACTCTTGGCCTTTACGATTTATCATTATTTTTTTTTTATCTTTTTTAATAGCACCATCTCTCTCCATTTCTAGAATTTTTCTTCTAGTAGTTTCCTTTGAAATTAATAATTCTCTTGATAAATCAATTACATTTATTTTCTGTATCTCATAAGCTTCTTTTGCGTAAAACTCATCAAATGAATTTTTGATTTGATAATCCCCGTATGCTTTAAAAGTTTTGTGTACTAGATGAATTAAGATTAAATACTTATCAAAGTCTTTAAATCTATTATAAGCAGCGTGAAGCCATTGTTGTTGGAAATAAAATCTTTCTGTAACGATATAATTAAAATTTTTGTGATAGACAGATTTTATTTGTTCTTCTTGGATTTGATCTGAAAATTTTAACTCTCTTAATGACATTTTTTATTATTTACGCAAATAATCTTAAATTTTATGATTTAGCAACCCCAAAATGAACAAAAATGCCTTGAATTTTATTTTTTTTCCTTCATAAAGCGAGTGAGGGAATTGTGGAATTTGTAAAAACCGTTGGACCACTAGGCATGATTTTTATCATGTTTTCTTTGGGTCTAAATCTGTCTTATAAAGATTTCTTTGAGGTATTGAAAAAACCAAGAAATCTAATTGTTGCTCTTATATGTCAAATGATAATACTTCCTTTAATTGGAATTATCATTATTTCATTTTTTCCAATGCAGGCCGAATTTCAACTTGGAGTATTCTTATTATTAATTCTACCTTCTGCAGTAATGTCAAATTATGCTACCAAACTCGTAAAAGGAAATGTAGCGTTGTCGATAACTATCACCTCAATATGTGGACTAATATCATTCATAACAATTCCTATGTTTTTAAAGATTTATGCTACATTCTTTTCATCGGTTGAATTTGATCTAAACCTTCTAAAATTTTCAGTTAGAATGTTTTTATTTATCGCTTTACCAACATTTGTTGGGATTCTTGTGAGAGGAAATTTTAAAAGATTTTCTGAACAAAATAATTTAAAATTTGATAGAGCAGCCCTTGCTTTATTCATAATTATTTTATTGGTTGCGATATTTACAGAGCAAGGAAATTTAGGTGGTTATTTTGCTGATGCAGGAGCGATTGCATTTGTTGTAATTATTTCAGTATTGACATCTGTTTATATAATCACAAGTTATACTTTAAGGGATGTTAAGGTAAAAAGAACTATAATGATCGAGGCTATGTTGCAAAATGGCGCAATGGGTTTTATCGTTGGTGCCCAATTATTTCACGAAATAGAATATATTACCCCAATAGCAATTTATGCTTTGATTCAATACGTTGCTTTAATGTTTTACATTGGTAATATAAATATAAGTAGAGTAGTTACTAAGTAATCTCTTCTAGTGGCGGGGTAGCTCAGTTGGTTAGAGCGCGGGACTCATAAGCCCGAGGTCAGTGGTTCGATCCCACTTCCCGCTACCATAAAATTTGCCTACTTAATTTAAAATTTTTTTAAGTTTAGTTAAATTCATTGATGGATTTGGTGGGTAGATTTTTTTTCCAGAAGCTTTTTTTATCTTGCTATTATATTTTTTAGCAAAATCATAAATAGACTGTGTTTTGCCACCTATGTTTATAATACCTTTTTGATTTAATAATTTCGGTATCATTTTCGCTACATCTTCTTGAAAAATAAAATTAGTTTTAACATCGTAAAAGGCTGATCTATGAATGAACGGCTTTTCACACATCATAATTCTTAAAATTAATGAATTGTCATACATCTTGACAGCACATTCCCCACCAAGCTTTGAATAAGCGTACTTATTGATGGGGTTAACAGAATCTTTCTCATTATAATTTCCTCTAATGCCCGGATAAACAGAAGCAGTTGAGAAGTAAATTAGTTTTATCTTTAATTTTTCACAAGCTTTTACCACGTTACACGTACCAACAATATTCATATCAATACTTTTTGAAATTTCTTTATCATGGACGCTCATTGGTCTTGATAATGCAGCAACATGCAAAAAATATTTTGGTTTTTTTAATTTGAGGTATTTTTCTAATGAATTAAATTTAAGTATATTCATTTGAGATTTAGTCGGAAAGTAGTAATTATTTGAGTTGATAGTCTTTTTTAATACTTTTGCAAATCTTCCGTTGCCCCCACTTACCACGATTTTATTTTTATTTTTTTTCAATTTTATTTAAAGTAAATTATTTATATATATATAGTTATATATCAAA
This sequence comes from uncultured Pelagibacteraceae bacterium, assembly GCA_902566755.1. Classification (GTDB taxonomy): domain Bacteria; phylum Pseudomonadota; class Alphaproteobacteria; order Pelagibacterales; family Pelagibacteraceae; genus Pelagibacter. The sequence continues at coordinate 29,991 of CACFJR010000008.1, read as the reverse complement.
ACTACAATGAATAAAGTATTTTTAAATTTAGGTCGTCAACCACTTGCAAATTCATTTTTAAAAAATATTGGAAAAAATGCATTACAAAATGAATTTTTTTATAATTTAAAAATATGTTTTAATACAAAAAACTATTTAGTTTCAATAGCGAAACCAGTGAATCCAAAAAAACAATACACTGATAAATATGCTCATAGAGCCTCAGAGTCTAGAACTATGAGATCTGCTTTTAAAATAGTTGCTAAAAAATTATTTAAAAGATTTAAACCAAAAAAAATTATGGAAATAGGTAGTAATGATGGAGTATTTTTAAAAAATTTTGATAAAAAATCCGTTGTGGCTGTTGAACCATGTAAAAACCTCGCAAGATTAACAAAAAAATTATTTGAGACATATGATGAATTTTGGAATTTAAAACTTGCAAAAAAATTATTTGAAAAAAAAGGTGAAATAGATCTAATTTTTTCTGCTAATACAATTTCTCATATACCTAATTTGAAAGAAACATTTAAAGGGATTTGCAGAATCTTATCTAAAGATGGAGTACTTGTCATAGAAGATCCATCTTTGCTAAAAGTCATTCAAAATAATAGTTATGATCAATTTTATGATGAGCATGTTTATGTATTTTCATCCATATCTATAAACAATATTATTCAAGAATATGGATTAAGGCTCTTTGATATTGAGCATTTATCAACACATGGAGGATCAAATAGATACTTTATATGTAAAAAAAATGGAAAATATAAAAAAAGTCTGAGATTAAAAAAAGCGATTAAAAACGAAAAATCTTTTAAGCTTCATAAAATTGAAAGTTATTTAAAATTTTCTAAAAGAGTCGATATATCAAGAAAAAATTTATTTAATTTAATCAAAAGATTAAAAAAAACTAACAAGAAAATTATAAGTTATGGTGCTACATACAAATCCACGACTGTTTTTAATTATTGTAATCTTAATTCTAAATTAATTGATTATGTTACTGACACAACATTAAATAAACAAGGAAAGTACACACCAGGAACTCATATAAAAATAATTTCCCCTGAGCTTGGAATGAATAATACTGTTGATTATGCTTTTTTAGGTGCCTGGAATTTTAAAAAGGAAATTTTTAAAAAAGAAAAAAAATTCCTTAAAAGAGGTGGAAAATTTATCACGCATGTTCCTAAAGTAATGACCCTTTCCAAATGATAAATAAAAATATACTTAATTGGCTTAATAATCAGAGAAAAAAACAGCTTTTAAAAGTTGAAAAAATTAGTTTATCTAAATTAAGTAAGTGGATTTATAGCAAAAGAGAAATTTATCACAAAAGTAAAAGATTTTTTAAAATAGCAGGTTTAAGAATCCAATCAAATTTCTACAATAAAAAAAATTGGGATCAACCAATAATAATACAAAATGAAATTGGTATTTTGGGTATAATAAAAAACGTAAAAAATAATAAGTATTTGTTACAAGCGAAAGTAGAACCAGGTAATATAAATAAAATACAAATTTCACCAACAGTTCAGGCAACAAGAAGCAATTATTCAGGAATTCATGGTGGAAAAACTATTCCTTTTTTAAAATATTTTAAAAAAAAAAATAAAAATTTTTCACTCCAAACTGAACAAGCTTTCAGATACTACAACAAAAAAAATTCAAATATTATTACATATGTATCTAAAAAAATTGAAACAGATGAAAAATTTAGATGGTTTTCTAAAACTGAAATTTCAAATTTACTAAGAGAAGAGAATTTGATTAATATGGACACCTTATCTGTTTTTTCGTCCTTTATTAAGAAAAAAAAAATGGACTTTCCATTAATTAGCAAAAAAAAATTAATTAACTGGAAAAATTCTTTGAATAAAAAATATTTTCTTAAAAATAAGATCATAAGTTTAAGTTCGGTAAAGAATTGGAACTTAACAAAAAATAAAATTTATCATCAAAAAAATAATTACTTTTCTGTAATTGGAATAAAAGTCAAAACCAACAAAAGAGAAATAACGGAATGGAATCAACCAATTATTATGGGCTCAAAGATGGCATTTGCAGGATATTTAATCAAAAAATTTAAGAACACAAACCACTATTTGTGTAGATATATTCTTAAACCAGGTTCAAAAGCAGGAACATTTACTTGCTCTGTAAATACTTCTAGACTTAAAAATTATAAAAAAAGTAAAGATCTTACGAATTTTCAAAAAAATTTAATCTCTAAATATTTTTTTAAGTCAAAAGATATTCTTTATGATAATATTTTATCTGACGAGGGTGGAAGATTTTATCACTCCCAAATCAAGTATATGGCTCGTAAATTAGATAAAAATCAAAATATCAAACTACCAGATAGTTATATTTGGCTATCACAAAACCAAATAATTGATTTAATTAACAAGCAAAAAATTGATATAGAAGCAAGATTACTTTTTGGTATCATAAATTTTAAGGAAACAATTTAATTGAAAGTTTTAATTTTAGGCTACTCGAATATAGTTAAAAAAAGAGTTCTAAGCGTTTTTAAAGAAAAAAAAATAGAAATATACGTTGCCTCAAAATCATATAAGAAAAAAATTCCTGGAATTAAAAAACAATTTTCATCTTATAAACAAGCTTTAAAAAACTGCAAACCAACTATTGTTTATATTTCTTTGCCTAATTCAAAACATTTTGAATGGGCTAAAAGGTCTTTGAATTATAGATGTAACACAATAGTCGATAAACCAATTACATCTAATGAGAAACAGCTATCAGAATTAATAGATTTATCCAAAAAAAACAAAAGGCTCTTAGTTGAGTCAACTTTTTTTAATTATCATGTGCAAATGAAAAAAATTACAAAAATATATAAAAATAATAGGTATAAAAAAATTCATGTAAAGTTTGTAATTCCAAAACCAGATAGCAAAAGCATATTAATGTCCAAAAAGTTACAAGGTGGAGTTTTAATGGATATGGGTCCGTATATTTCTTCAATTCCAAGATTGTTTAATTTAAAAAGATTATTAAAAAAGAAAATTAGAATAATCAAAAATAAACAAAAATTAATTGTTTCAATAAAATTTTTGATAAATTTTGAAGAGGGTGAGTATCGGGGAATTTTCAAATTTGGTGGTAAATATAAAAATGAAATCAAAATATTAAATGGTAGTAAAAAAAGCTGTATTGAAAGAGTATTTTCACCACCAGATAACGAATTTCTGACTTTAAAAACAATTTTAAAAAATAAGAAAAAAATTATTAAATTTAAAAAAGACAATTGTTTTAAAAATTTTTTTACAGAAGTATTAAAGATTATTAATGAAAAGAAATACAACTTTTATTATAAAAGGATGCTTCACGATGTGAATTTTAGAACTAGTTTGAATAACAGAATTATTTAAATAAAGTCTAGACTATTTGCATTTTTGTCTTTTATACTGATGTGTGGTTTTTTTGTTGGCCACTTTATTTTTAATTTTGGATCGTTATATTTAAGTGACCTTTCGTCTTTGGGCGACCTGTATTCAGTCAAACTATAACAAATAATATTTTCTTTTTTTAACGTTAAAAAGCCATGTGCAAATCCTGGAGGTACAAAAAGTGAAGTACAATTTTTATCACTTAATCTAATTGAAAAATGTTTTCCAAAAGTTTTTGAATTCTTTCGTATGTCTACCGCAACATCAAAAATTTCTCCTTTTAAGACTGAAATCAATTTACCTTGCGGTTTTCTAATTTGAAAATGCAAACCCCTTAAAACATTTTTTTTTGATACAGATGATATCTGAAATTTGAATTTTCTATTTATTATTTTTTCTATGACTAATTCTCTTAAATATCCTCTTTTATCCTCATGTTTGACACCATTTAAAATAATAAGGCCTTTGAATTTTGTTTTTTTTATTTTCATTTAAGAAATTAACTTTTTTAGATAATTTGAATAATCACACCTTCCATAAAATTGAATTGCATCCAAAATTTCTTTTTTATTAATCCATTTGTTATTAAAAGCTATTTCTTCAATACAAGCAATTTTAAATCCCTGTCTATTTTCAATTGCTGAAACAAAAGCACTTGTTTTATAAAAATCTTCTATCGAACCAGTGTCTAGCCACGCACCACCTCGTCCCAAAATATCAGATGTTAATTTTTTCTTCTTCAAATAAACGTTAAGTAAATCGGCAATCTCTAATTCATTTCTTGAGGAAGGTTTAAGTTTTTTTGTATATTCTACAACTTTTTTATCAAAAAAATATAAACCAGTGACCGCTAAATCAGAAATATATTTTTTAGGTTTCTCTTTTATTGAAATAATTTTTCCAGATTTAGATGTTTTTGCTACACCATATAATTCTGGTTTAATCACCTTATGTAAAATTACTTTGGCACCATTTTTAAGTTTTGTAGACTTAATTAATTTTGATGATAAATCTTGTCCATAAAAAAAATTATCTCCCAATATCAATGCAACATTCTTATTATCAATAAACTTTTCTCCCAACAAGAATGCATCAGGTAGACCTTTTGGATAATTCTGCTCTTTATATATTATATTGATACCAAGGCGTTTTCCGTCTGGTAAAATTTTTTTATACTGGCTTAGTTGTCCTTTATTAACAATAATCAAAATATCTTTTATTTTTGCCAACATTAAGATTGATAAAGGATAAAAAATTAGAGGCTTATCATATATTGGAAGCAATTGTTTATTGACTGCTTTTGTTAGTGGACTCATTCTAGTTCCCATTCCACCGGCTAAAATAATTGCTTTATTAATCATTTAATTACCCCAAGTCTCTTCGTGATATCCTTTTTTTTTAATGTTGTATAGTAATTCATATTTTTAAAATACCAGTCAAAGGTATTTTCTAAGCCTTTTTTTAGATTAATTTTAGATTTCCATTTAAGTTTTTTAAAAATTTTTTTACTATCAAGAGCATACCGAATATCATGACCAGGTCTGTCTTTAATAAATTTAATTTTTACACTTTTACCTAGTTTAAATTTATTTTTTGCAATTTTGATTAAAAGTTTTGCAATGTCTAAATTACTACTATTAATATTTGATCCTATATTATAAAATTCTCCCTTCATTCCGTTTTTAAATACTTTAAATAAAGCATCACAGTGGTCTTCAACAAACAACCATTCCCTGGAATTTTTTCCTCTACCGTATAAAGGAAGCGCTTTATTATTAATAATATTGTAAATAAGTTTAGGAATTAGTTTTTCTGGATGTTGATTGGGACCATAATTATTTGAACAATTTGTTATTATTGCATTCAGTTTATATGTTCTTACATAAGAATATACTAAATGATCAGAGGAAGCCTTTGAAGCAGCATATGGTGAACTTGGTTTATAAGGATCGGTCTCTTTACTTCGACCTTTTAACACATCTCCATAAACTTCATCGGTAGAAATGTGAATTAATTTAGTTTTTTTATTTTTTTTTGAAAACTCTTTAAATGTCTCTAATAAATTAAATACACCAACTATATTACTTTTAATAAATTCCAATGGACTATCAATTGATCTGTCTACATGAGTCTCTGCAGCCAAATTAAAAATAGCAATCGGCTTATGTGAGTTCAAAATTTTCTTAAATTTTGAACTGTTATTTATATCTAATCTTATGAACTTATAATTTTTTTTATTGGCAAAATTTCTTGTATTATAAAAATTTGAGGCATAGCTAACTTTATCAACATTAATAACAAAATAATTTTTCTTTATTAGTAGTTTTATTAAATTACTACCAATAAATCCTAAACCACCAGTTACAATTATTTTTTTCATTACTTTTTTTTTTACAATAATAGTTATTTTAAGTATACTTCATTCTCACATGGAATTTACAAGTAATAATCTTACCTTCGTAATAGTAACATTTAATAGTAGAGAAGTAATATATGATTGCTTAAATTCCCTACCAAAGGATTTTAATAAATTAATAGTTGAAAATTCATCTGACGAAGAATTAAAAAAAGAATTAGAGCAAAATTATGTTAACACTAAAGTAATTTTATCAACTAATATAGGGATGGGCGCTGGAAATAACATTGGAATTGCTAGTTCTAAAACAAAATTTGTGTATGTTTTAAATCCAGATGTAAAATTTAGCAAAGATACATTTGGACTTTTAAATGATGCAATTTCAAGATTAAACGACTTTGCTATAATTTCACCAATTTCAGATAATCCAAAATTTCCAAATTATAAAGAGGAGACAAATATACCTTATATGAAAATGACATCTGTAGACAAAGGCCCTAAGATAATTAGTATTGAAAAAGAACAGCAAGAGCAAAAGTCAGCAGAATTAATTAGAGTAAAAGAGATTGATGGTTTTTCTATGATTTTAAATAAAGACTATTTTACTGATAATATCTTTTTTGATGAAAAATTTTTTATGTATTTAGAAAATGTAGATTTATGTTTAAGAGCAATGGAAAATAATGGAAAGATGTTTATTGTAAAGAATTCAAAGATTAATCACTTAGGAGGTAAAGCAGTTGATGATAAATATAATGATGAAATAGAGCTTTCCAGAAATTGGCATTGGATGTGGTCTAAATTCTATTTCAATAAAAAACATCGAGGAATTTTTGTTTCGACTTTATTAGGATTAAATAGTTTATTAACAAATTTATTAAAATATTCTATGTATACTCTTATTTTTAATAAAAAAAAAAATATTTATAAAATGAGAATGTTGGGTATTTTTAATGCTTTGATGGGCAGGAATTCTTGGTTTAGACCAAAATTAAATTAATGGCCAGGGAATTCAATTAAATTTTCAACTTTAAAACCTTTTTCTATTAATTTATCAGAACCACCTAAGTCAAATAAGTTTATAACAAAAATAAACGCTCCAACTTTTCCTTTTGAGATTTCAATAAGTCTCGAAGCTGCTTCAGCTGTTCCACCAGTAGCAATTAAATCGTCAATTATTAAAACAGTATCATTTTCATTTACCGAGTCTTTATGCACCTCAATAGTTGCAGTTCCATACTCTAATTCAAAATCAATAGAGTGAGTTTCAGCAGGTAATTTATTTTTTTTTCTTAACATTATAAAAGGTTTTTTGAGAATATATGAAACAGCAGATGCAAATACGAAACCTCTTGACTCAATTGCTGCAATCTTATTAAATTTAAATTTTTTTGATCTTTCAACTATTTGATTAATTGTTTCCTCAAAAGCTTTTTCATCTTTAATTAAAGTAGTAATGTCTCTAAACAAAATGCCCTTCTTAGGATAATCAGGGATTGATCTTATAAACTTTTTTAAATCCATTTTAATTTGTGTTATGTTATTAAATAAACTATCTTTTTAATATGGCAAACAATAAATTAGCAATTATTGGTGGAAGTGGATTATATGATGTAGAGGAATTCAAAGAAAGAGAGCTGTTAGACGTAAATACACCCTGGGGCAAACCTTCAGATAATATTCTAAAAACAAACTACAAAAATAAAGAAGTTTATTTTTTGCCAAGACATGGCAAGGGGCACTTTATAAACCCATCCAATATTAATTTTAGAGCAAACATAGATGCTCTTAAACAATTAGGAGTAACTGATATTGTATCAATTTCAGCTGTAGGATCTCTTAAAGAAAATTTGCCACCAGGAAAATTTGTTGTCGTTGACCAGTTTATTGATAGAACTTTTGCAAGAAATAAAACTTTTTTTGAGGATGAAATTGTGGCTCATGTATCAATGGCACACCCAACATCTCCCGGATTAATGAATGCATGTGAAGATGCAATCAAAAAAGAAAAAATAGACTATCAAAGAGGTGGTACTTATGTAGTAATGGAAGGTCCACAGTTTTCAACATTGGCAGAATCAAATTTATATAGATCGTGGAAAGCAGATGTAATTGGAATGACTAACATGCCCGAAGCAAAATTAGCAAGAGAAGCAGAGATAAGATATGCTTCTGTTTCAATGGTTACAGATTATGATTGTTGGCACCCTGATCATGAAAATGTAGATGTTCAACAAGTTATCAAAGTCCTTTTAGGAAATGCTGCCAAAGCAAAGAATATGATTAAAAATCTCATAGAAAATTTTGAAAAACATATTGATCCTAAGGATCCAACTAATAATTGTTTAGATGTGGCTATCATAACAGCACCAGAAAAAAGAACACAAAAAACTAAAGACAAATTAAAAACTATTGCAGGTAGAGTTTTGAATAAATAAAAAAAAAACCCCCTGCAAAGAGGGGGTTTTTTTAAATATTCTATGATTAATAATTAAAAGCTTCTAGCAACAGACAATGCTAAAATATCAGTGTCTATATCTGCAGTAACTTTTGTACTATTTGTTGTTGTAGCTGAAATATCATCATAGTCCGTTTCGCTATACTCAAGTTTCACAAAACCAAAACCTGTTTCTTTTTTAAGACCAAGACCTAATTTCAATCCATCTAATGATTGTTCAACAGTTTTATTTGTTGAAGAAATCGATTGAATATCTGACTCAACATCTGCTTTTATTAATCCTAGCGTTCCAAAAACTTTAAGGCCATCTTTAATTTCTCTTTGCGGCTGTACGTAAAATGTTAAATGATTACTTACTTCCGCGTTACCTTTGTTAGTTCCTGAAGTTGATGTACCAGCACCTTTTATTGATGCCTGTGTAGTTGATCTACTTTCTAATTCTGCTTTAAAAGGTATGATATCAAGACCAATACTCATATTGTCATTAATTGCCTTTTCAAAGAAAACAGAACCAATAGTAACCTCATTACTTATATTCTTAGTAGTGTCAGTAGTACCGTTGTTGTCAATGTCATCTTTAACATTTGATTTTACATCGGCCATACTCAAAGTAATTCCTACAGAATTATTAGCATATGAAGTTGTAGAAAAACCAAGCAAAAATATGATGCTTAAAACCAGTTTTTTCATGTTGTACTCTCTTACGTTATTAATTAATTAATTACAGATGTTCTTTAGCAAAATAATCCTAAAAAGTATAGAAGGGTAAGTTTGAAAAATATGGCTTTTAAGTTGAATTTATCAAAAAACCAATAAAAATAGGTATTTTTTGTTGCATAAATATCACATTTTTAAAGTTTTTTATCAGGGTATTACTTTTTAGTATAAGCATCATGGTTAGCTATAAATTTAACTGAATCAGGGTTAATTATAAATAATAAATGAAAAAAATATTAATTTTGTTCGTTTTTTTAATTTCTTCGTGCGCAAAACCTTTAGTAGTAAAAACAATTCAGCCAGGTGATGATCTTTTAAACTGCAAAGAACTAAAAGAAGAAATTGAAGAGGTTAAAAAAATTAAACAAGAGGCAGAATTTTCAAAAGGATCAGGTGGTAATTTTGCAAGAGCTCTTTTATTTTGGCCGGCATGGGCACAATCATTAAACAATGCAGATGATGCAATAATTGCAGCTAATAATAGGTCATTTCACTTGATTAAAGTGATGAGAAAAAAAAACTGTCCTGGTGCAGATAATTTAGAAGCAAATATAGTAGACAAACCTAAAAATGTAGTTGAGACAAATTTAGCTGAACAACTTAAAACTTTAAAAGATTTATATGATGATGGACATCTTTCTGAAGAAGAATACATTAAAGCAAAAAAGAAGATAATAGACTAATGAAAATTGAAGGAAAAGAACATCGCACAATCTGGTTCGAAAATAACGTTGTAAAAATAATTGATCAAACAAAGCTACCTCATCAATTTATAATAAAAAATTTAAAAACAGTAAGAGAAGCAATAAATGCTATTAAAACAATGGAAGTAAGAGGTGCCCCATTAATAGGTGCAACGGCTGCATATGGTTTAGTTTTAGCAATATTAGAAAATAATGATCAATCTTTTTTAAAAAAATCAGCAAAAGAATTAATTAATTCAAGACCAACAGCTATTAATTTAAAATGGGCAGTAGATAGAATTATGAACAAAATTTCAGGTTTAAATAGTAATAAAATTTTAGATATTGCAATAAACGAAGCTCACGATATTTGCGAGGAAGATATAAAGTTTTGTAAAAATATTGGTTTAAACGGTCTTAAAATAATTGAAAAAATATATAATAAAAAAAAGGATACAGTAAATATTTTAACTCATTGTAATGCAGGGTGGTTGGCAACAATTAATTGGGGTACAGCCACTTCTCCAATATATCATGCTCATAAGAAAGGTATTCCTGTACATGTTTGGGCAGACGAAACAAGGCCCAGAAACCAAGGTGCAAATTTAACTTCGTATGAATTAAATGAAGAGGGCATTAAAAATACAATCATTGCAGATAATGCAGGTGGAATTTTAATGCAAAGGGGACAAGTTGATATGTGTATAGTTGGGACTGACCGTACTTTATCTAATGGCGATGTATGTAATAAAGTAGGAACTTATCTTAAAGCACTCGCTGCTAAAGATAATAATGTACCATTTTATGTAGCATTACCAAGTTCAACTATCGATTGGAAAATTAAAAATTCTAAAGATATTCCTATTGAAGAAAGAAGTTCAGAAGAGTTGTCCAAAATTGAAGGTGTTGACGAAGATGGAAAAGTAAAAAAAGTACAGATATACCCAAATAAAAGTAAGGCTGTGAATTTAGCATTTGATGTTACTCCAGCAAAATATATAACTAGACTAATAACAGAAAAAGGTATCTGCGAAGCATCAGAAAAAGGATTAAAAAATTTATTTAAATGAACCCACTTATTTTATCACTCATTTGTCTATTGTTAGTTGGAGTTTCAGCTAATTGGCTTAGTATTGTTAAAAATAACAAGACATTGATTTATCTTTCTTTAGCACCATGTATTTACATAGCAATTTATGGAGTTTATTTAGTAATTGGACCGGTGGATTTATATGAAGACGGTTCAAAAAACTTTTTTATGCAGAACCCTTATGAAAGTGAGCTTCCACCACAATTTTTATTATTGAAACTCTACCAGTATATTCTAATAGGTGTGGGTGTAATTTTTGGGTATTTATTTTTAAAATATTTAAAAAATTATGGACGTTAAAAGTAAAGAGGAAATAATAAAGTTTGCTCAGAAACTTAATAGTACAAATTTATCTCCGTTAAGATCGGGAAATATTTCACTTAAAGCTCAAAATAATAATGAAGAGGGGTTTTTAATTACTCCATCAGGCAAAAAATATGACAGTCTAAAAGCAGATGATATCGTTTTTGTATCTTTAAAAGGGGATTATGATAAAAAAGGATTGCAGCCCTCTTCTGAGTGGAGATTTCATAAGGATATTTATTTAAAGAAGGCTGATGCGAAAGCCATTGTTCATGCTCATTCACCACACGCAACAGCTGTATCTGCACACAATAAAGACATTCCAGCTTTTCATTACATGATAGCATTAGCTGGAGGAGACAATATAAAGTGTGCAAAGTATGCAACTTTTGGAACACAAGAACTATCTAAAAATATTATTGAAGCGTTAGAAAATAGAAAGGCATGCTTGATGTCTAATCATGGTCAAGTTGCTTATGGGGATAACTTGAACTCAGCCTTTGAACTTGCAGAAGAAGTTGAAAATATTTGCCATCAATATATAAATGCAATAAAGTTAGGAGAACCTAAGATTCTTTCATCAAGTGAGATGGATGTAATATTAGAAAAAGTTAAAAACTATAAAAAAGGATAACTTTTTATGACGAAGGTTGGGGAGCACGTCACTTTAGATATTATAGGTACTGAAAAAGAGTACGAACCAAAATTCTTTGAAAAACTGGTTTATAAGATATCAAAAAAAGCAAAAGTAACTGTTTTAGAGATTTCAAAGTACAAATTCGAACCACAAGGCTTTACTCTTGTAGCGTTATTAGCAGAAAGTCATATTAGTTTTCATACTTTCCCAGAAAGAGGAATTATAAGTTTTGATTTTTTTACATGCGGTAAAATAAATCCTAATGTTGCTTACGACATTTTAAAAAAAGAAATAAAACATAAAAGAATTGTTAAAAAGGAGTTTAATAGAGACACCATAAGTTATTACGATGACATCTATAGCTCACCAGGTTTAAAAAAGTTTTATATGGTAAAAGATGTTTTGGAAAACTTTACATCAAAAGTAGGTCAAAATATTGAAATTTTAGATTTAGAACAGTTCGGTAAATCCCTTTTTATCGATGGTGAACTTCAAGTGGCAGAAAATGATGAACACTTGTATAGCTCCACATTTGTTAACTCTGGTTTAAAACTTAATCCATCAAACGATAAAACAGCTATTATTGGTGGAGGGGATGGAGGTGTGGCAAGAGAGTGTATATCTAAAGGTTTCAAATTAATTGATTGGTATGAGTTAGATCCCGAAGTTGTAACAATGTGTGAAAAATATTTATCTAAGGTAGGCAAGAAAGCAACTACAAAAAATCATGTGCAGTGCGTATGGGGAGATGCATTTGAAAGTATTAAATCAGTTGAGAATAATAAGTATGATAAAATTTATGTGGACTTAAACGATGATCAGTATTGTATTGATTTGGCTGCAAAAAATATCAAATCTTTAAAAAGAATTCTTAAGCCAAATGGAACAATAACTGCACAAGTTGGAAGCCAAGATAAAAAACCTAAACAAGTTGATAAATGGTTAAATCTTTTTGAAAAAAGTTTTGGCAATACGTCATTAGATAGAGTTTATATCCCAAGCTTTGATTGTTCTTGGAATTTTGCATCTTCTCTAAATAAATAATTAATATTTAGTATACTCTTTAATCTCTTTGATCTTAGATCCAGTGTGATTATTTATTTCTAACTTAATACTTGCTCGTTTGTCGTTTAAGAAGTGGATCTCTCTTGATAATAAAATGAAATGATCATCGAATTTTGAATCTTTTTCGCATTGTCTTTTATTATCCTCAATATCCCACAGTTTAGCATTTATTTCTTTTAATTCAGAGAATAGACTCTCAATCTTTTCATCAACTTTCACATTTTTATCATATTGTTCCTTTAAAGAATCATATTCTAAATTTATGAATTTTAATTTTTCTGTGTCTATGATTTTGTCTTTTTTGATTTCAAGGATAGTTAATTTATCTAATAACTCACCAACAGATACTTCAACTAATATTTTATTCATAAAATTTTATAGTGTGATAAATTGTTAAAAATATGTCTAATATATTAATCATAAAGCACGGATCACTAGGAGATATAGCTCAAGCGAGTGGGGCAATTCAAGATATTTATGATAATCATAAAGATGATTTTATTTATTTATTAACATCTCACGTATATTCAGATCTTTTCAAAAAAAATCCAAATATTAAAGACGTAATTATTGATAAAAGATTGTCTAGGTTCAATTTAATTTATCTTTTTTCTTTAATGAAAAAAATTAAACAACATAATTTTACAAAGGTCTATGATCTACAGAATTCCTCAAGGACTTCGTTTTATAAAAGAATTTTATTTCCTAATTTAGGATCATATAAATGGTCTTCTTCAGAAACTACTCTTCCAGCAAATGAAACGAAAAAAGAATTTGATAAAAAACCAGTATTAGAAAGATTTGACCATCAATTAAAGATATCTGGTTTAAAAACATTTCACACTTTAAAGCCAGATTTTTCTTGGGGATGTTCTAATATCGATAAACTTATTTCTAAATATAATTTATCTGATTATATATTGTTATTTCCATTCTGCTCTGAGCATTTACAGCAAAAGAAATGGCCATATTACGATCAATTAATAAAACTTATAAAACAAAATCATCCTAATCTAAAAATAGTGATAGCACCTGGACCTGGTGAAATAGAAAAAGCAAAAGAATTAGATGCTGTTTCTATTCTAAAAGAAGATAAAGCAATTTCTATCTCAGAACTGGCAGGTTTAATAAAGAGAAGTAAATTTGTTGTTGCTAATGATACAGGTCCTGCGCATATGGCAGCCCATTTGAATGTTAAAGGTCTATCGTTATTTGGAAGTCACACGACAGCTCATAAAGTAAGTATTGAAAGAGAAAACTTTAAAGCAATACAAGTTAGTGATTTAAAAAACCTAAGCGCGGAGAAAGTTTTCGAAAGATTAGTTCTTTAAAATTTCTAAATATTTTTTTAAGATTTCTGGCCAAAGAAATTTTTTTGCATTTTCTTCTGCTTTTTTTCCCAAAACCTTAAATTTATTATTATGCAATATATCAACTAAACTTTGATAGATTTCATCCATGTTATTTCCATCACAAAGTAGGCCAGTTTCATTATTGACAATTGCGTCAGACGCACCACCAACCTTTCCACCAATTGATGGAACTCCATATTGAGCAGCTTCAACATAGACAATTCCAAATCCCTCTACAGATTTTTTATAAGAAATTGATGGCATAACAAAAACATTTGAATTTTTTAAGTAAGAGTTTTTTTCATCTTTTGTTAAATCCTTCAAAAATATAACGTTACTTTCAAGTTTTAATTCTTTAATAAGTTTTTTCTGAGACTCCAAAGTATCGCCTTGACCAATACAAATATAAATTATGTTTGGGTAAATTTCTTTCAAATTTCTCAAAGACATAATTATTTTTTCATGATTTTTTCTTCTATCAAATCTAGCAACAGTAATTAGTCTTGGCTCTTTACCCTCAAGTTTCTTCAATATTTTTTCATCAATTTTTGGATTTACTTCTTCTTTTGGAAATACACCTGGGTTAATAACTTTGATTTTTTCCCCATTAACACCTATTTCAATACCTAGATTTTTTGTGAAGTTTGAATTTGCAATGATATGATCGCAGTTGTTTAAAACTCTAACAACTCGTTTATTAAGAAAAGAATCTTTTTTATGATTTATCTCTTTAGAGTGAATAAGACATGTTTTTTTTATTTTGGTATTGATGTTTTCTAAACTTTTCCAATGATCAGAGATGATATTTTTCACTTTGGTATTTTTTTGTAGGTAATTATTAATTAATGAAGCTTTTCTAAATTTTCTAAAGATTTTTGGACCTCCAACTCTTTCAATTGAAAATGATAAATCTTCATCAAATTTCTCCTGTTGATAATGTTCATCAGCAAATACTTTAACCATCATATGTTCCGACAGTGATTTTGTAAGGCCAAACATAAGATTTTGCATACCTCCAACATCAGGTGGAAAATTTCTTGTGATAATTAAATTCATTATTTAAACCATTTTATACTGCATCCCATACTAGGATATTGTTCCTTCGGACCTTGTTGAGTTTTAGCAATTAGCTTCATTGACTTAAGCAACTCACTGTCACCTGAACCAACAGGTTTTAAATCATTTAATTCCCTTATTCTTCCTCTGTAATTAAGTTCAAGGTTTTTGTTGTAGCCAAAGAAGTCTGGAGTACAAACTGCATCGTATTTTTTTGCGATTTCTTGTGTTTCATCAATTAAATAAGGAAATGAAAAGTTATATCTTGCAGAAAACTTTTTCATATTTTCAAAAGAGTCTTCAGGATAGTTTTTGGTATCATTTGACATTATAGCAACTGAGTTAATGCCATCTTCTTTAAGTTTTGCGCAATCATCTGCAAGTTCCCTTATTATAGCTTTTACATAAGGGCAATGATTGCAAATAAACATTATCAAAGTTCCATTATCGCCTTTGACATCATTCAATGTTAATAATTCCCCATTAATTGATTTAAGCTTAAAATCTATTGCATTCAGACCGAAATCACATATTGGAGTTTTTAAAAGTGCCATGTTAGAATATATAAATTATGTTTTACGATTTGGAAAACAAAAAACCAAAAAACTCTGGCGAAAATTGGGTAGCACCTAATGCTGTTATTATTGGAGATGTAACATTAGATAAAAATACAAGTGTTTGGTTTAATGCAACCTTAAGAGGTGACATTGAAAATATTCATATAGGTGAGGGCTCAAACGTACAGGATGGTTGTGTTTTACACACTGATCCAGGTTGTCCTTTAAAGGTTGGAAAAAATGTAACCATTGGACATTTAGTGATGCTTCATGGATGCACAATTGGTGACAATAGTTTAATTGGAATTGGTGCAGTGATCCTCAACAAAGCAAAGATAGGAAAAAATTGTATTATAGGTGCAAAGGCTTTGATTACAGAGAATAAAGAAATACCCGATAACTCTTTAGTTGTAGGATCCCCAGGAAAAATTATTAGACAAGTAACTGAAGAAGAAAAAAAAGCGGTGTTTGAAAACACTAAACATTATCAAGACAATTGGAAAAAATATTCTAAAAGTGTATTTTAAATGATGAAAAAAATATTTTTATTTTTACTTTTATTTTTATTTACGGCTAATGCACAATCTAATGAAAGATTTATACCACTCGAACTGTTTACCGGAGGTGACATCAGAGATGATACTGAAATAAGGTTTACACCTGCAGATCTTGTATTTGGTGAAAAGAGAAGAAAAAAAATTGTTGGTCCTATAGATTGGAGAGCCCCGGGATCCAAAGAAATTATTAAAGTTTATAAAAGAACTAAAAAAAATAAACAGGGTAGAGTAAAAAAAACTCAGCTTTTTACAGTGACTAATGATGGACAGTGCTTGGGAAGAGTGTATGACCAGAGAAGGTCTGGAACTAAATATATAAAAAATGGATGCAAGTTTCCGCTAGGTTGGTGGAAAAAAGGTGAGACAAGAACTTTCTCAGTTACAGATCGTGGACCAAGAACCGTAGAGCTAAAGATATTAAATTTGGGAAAAAAACCAACAAGTTGTGTGAAATTTAATTGGAAATTATTCGATGATGCAACTGGAAAAAAATTAGGAGATAATGACTATAAGTTTTGTAAAAAAAGATCAATGACCAGTCTACTAATTAGAAAAATTAAAGACTAGGGCACTAACCAAGTATCTTTATTACTTTCCAAATCAAATTTTGCTCTTCGATGACCTTTTGCGGCAAGATATAACCACTCAATAGATTTTATTTTACATTGTATTACAGTGAAGTTTTTATAACCTTCTTCACTTTGCTCTTTTGTATAATCAAAATTATCTAACTCAGGTTTTAGTCCTGATGTTGGAATATCAGATTCTGTTCCTGGACCGTTATCAACCAAATAACATTTCCGACTTATATGTTGAGTTTTTTCCCAAGAATTTTTCGTAATATCGTTATTATAATTAATAATACAGTTTACTTTTAGTCGAACCTGAATTTTTTCATCTTTATCATAAAACAAAAGTGCTGCATTAGGGTTATTTTTAAGTAATTGAATTTTATCTGATCTAATATCACTATGGAATTGAACTAAATTGTTTTGTTGGTCTGACTTTCTTAAAACAACAATTCTTCCATCTATATCGTTATTATGACCACATATAAAAGTTGGAATTCTAAATTGAGAACTTCTATTAGTCACTGCATCATCTAGCATTGACCAGATTTTCTTCTTTATCTCTGTGAAGTCTTCATAGTACGCAGGCTGCATACTTTTACTTTCTAAATCTTTTTATTAAGCTTGAAGTATCCCATCTTTTACCACCCATATCCTGAACTTCAGCGTAATACTTATCAATTATTTCTGTGATCGGTAATAGTGAGCCATTATTTTTTGCTTCTTCCATTGCAATTCTAAGATCTTTTCTCATCCAATCTACAGCAAATCCAAAATCAAATTTATCTTCTAACATTGTTTTATATCGGTTCTCCATTTGCCAAGACTGAGCAGCGCCTTTTGAAATAACTTCAATAACATCTTCCATATTTAATCCTGCTTTTTGACCAAAGTTAATTGCTTCAGATAATCCTTGTACTAATCCTGCAATACAAATTTGATTAACCATCTTTGCCAATTGACCTGAACCAGATTTACCTAACAACTTAACTTTTTTGCTATAACAATCAATTTTATCTAATGCTTTATCAAAATCTTCTTGATCTCCACCAACCATTACAGTTAATGCTCCATTCTCAGCACCTGCTTGACCACCAGATACGGGTGCATCTAAAAAACCAAAACCATTTTTTTTTGCGTGTGAATAAATTTCTCTTGCTATTGTTGCTGATGCAGTCGTGTTATCAATATATACTGTACCTTTTTTTATGGATTTGAATATTCCATTTTGTCCAAATGTAACTTCTCTTAGATCGTTATCGTTTCCTACACATGTAAAAACATAATCAGCATCTTTTGCAGCATCTTTAGGGGTGTCAGCTTTTTTTCCTTTAAAATCTTTCAGCCATTTGTCAGCTTTAGCTCCTGTTCTATTATAAACAGTTACATTGTGTCCACCTTTTGATATATATCCAGCCATGGGATATCCCATTACACCAAGACCAATGAAAGCAACGTTACAAGACATAATTTAATGTTAAAAAATTTAAGTATTAAAGTAATTATTTTTGGTTTTATATTTACATTTTTTTCAAGCTTTGGACAGAGTTTTTTTCTAGGATTGTTCAACGAAAGTATAAGAAATGAATTAGATATTACTCATGGACAATTTGGCTCAATTTATGCATCAGCAACTTTATTAAGTAGTATAATTTTAATTTGGGTTGGAAAAAAAATTGATGACTTTGATGTCTTAAAATTTTCTTTTTTTGTTATATCGTTGCTTGCAATTTCAACGTTTACTTTTTCAAAGATTAATTCAATAACGTTTCTTTTTATTGCAATATTACTTATGAGATTTTCTGGTCAAGGTATGATGTCTCATACAGCTACAACTACAATATCTAGGTACTTTTCAAATACTCGGGGCAAAGCACTTAGTACTGGATGGTTTGGCTTATCTACTGCAGAATTTTTAATGCCTGTTACAATAATTTATGCTCTAACGATAATGGATTGGAGAAATATATGGATCGTTATCTCAGTGGCCATAATTTTTTTTCTCCCTTTAGTATCTTACTTTTTAGTTAAAGAGGTCAAACTTTCATCAAGAGAGGATGATAATAAAGTTATTAAAGAAAATATAAAACAATGGAAAAGATCTGAAGTTATTAAAGATTATAGATTTATTATTATAGCATTAAATATGCTAGCAATGCCTTGGATAGCTACAGGCATATTTGTTTATCAATCATTTATTCTGACTGCAAAAAACTGGGGTGAATATACTATCGCTCAATCATTTATGGTTTATTCAATAGCATCAGTGTTAACTTTGTTTGTTGCTGGCTATTTGATTGATAAATTCACAAGTAGAAAACTCCTGATATACATGAATATCCCTATTTTGATTTCTTTATTAATTTTAATTTACTTTCAATCGCCTGTTTCCTCATTTTTCTTTCTTGGATTAATTGGAGTATCAAATGGTTTTGCTAACGTTTTAGGTTCATCAACATGGGCTGAATTGTATGGAGTTAAATTTATAGGATCAATTAAAGCTATAACTACTGCATTAATGGTATTTTCAACTGCGTTTGGAACTGCTTTATTTGGACTAATGATAGACTTTGACTTTTCTATAGAGCAGATATCTATGATTTCTGGAGGCTATATTTTAATTTCCTTAATTTTACTGTTTTTAATTAAAAACAAACTCAATCCAACGATTTTATAAAAACACCTTGATTTTATAGACCTCAGAGTATAAATACACCGCATGGCTAGAGTAACTGTAGAAGATTGTATCGATAAAGTAGACAGCCCTTATGAATTAGTTTTAGTTGCAAAGGAAAGAGCTACTCAATTAAATTCTGGAATTGAACCGAGTGTTGAAAAAGATAACGATAAAAATACTGTTATCGCACTAAGAGAAATCGCAAATGAAAATGTCAAAACAAATGAGTTAACGGATAGTGCTGTTTATAAACTAAGAAAACATATCGAGCAAGTTGATGATTTAAGTGAAGAAGACGAAGATATTGGAGATGATTTTGAGAACTTATACAAAGGTGAAATCTCAAAAAGTGGAACACCTATTTTACCTTCTAAAAGAGCAAGAAAAGTTCCTGAAAAAATTCAAGTTTCAAAAGAGGACTTAGCTGAATTACAAAATGCTAATGCACCTCAATCAAATGATGCTCCAGCTGAAGAGAGTGGAGTTGAGGAAAGTAATGAAGTTTCTCTTGATGAAATAGCTGAAAACGATCAGCAAGAAGCTGATAACCCAGAGAATTCAGAACAATAATATTTCAATCATAATCAAAATAAGTTATTTAAAAAAACATAGTTTTAATGAATAAGTCTTTAAGAATTGCGTGTGATGGAGAAGCTGCTAGTGGTAAAAGCACAGGCGCAAAATTAGTTTCAAAAAAATATAAACTTTTTCTTATAAATTCTGGATTATTGTACAGATATGCGAGTAAAATTGTTATTAAGCATAAGCCGAAAAAAATAGTTCCGTTTTTAAAAAAGAAATTTAAAAATATCTCATATAATAAAATAAAAAAGCAATCTCTACATTCACAGGAAATAAGCAATCATGTTGGTTATTTAGCTAAAAATAAAGGTGTTAGAGAAATTATGAAAATATTTCAAAAAAAGATTATCAAAAAAAATAAAAGAATATGTGTTGAAGGTAGAGACATTGCTAGCACTATATTGAAAAAAAATCCCCGTTATGACTTAGCTTTTTACTTTACTTGTAATTTAAATGAAGCCTCCATTAGAAGATGGAAAGATTTGAGGAAAAAAGTTCCTCTTAAAGATGTTAAAAAAAGCTTAAGTATAAGAACTAGACTTGATAAAAAAAGAAAACATTCACCATTAAAAAAAATGAGAGATGCTATTTTAATTAGAACTGATAAGCTAAATAAAAAAAAAGTATTACTTAAAATGTCCCAGGAGATAGAAAAAATTAATTACAAAACTCTTTAATTATTTTTTCTCTATGTTCATCTAAATCTGGTATATCGCCTCTTTTTTCTTCATCTTTATAATTAGACATTTTTATGGGGTTACCAGCAGTTTTAAATTCACCAATTTTTTTATGGTACGAATTTACGATCATATTTCTTGCTTTGATTTGAGGATTTTCTACAGCCTGTTTAATATTATAAATTGGACCACAAGGAATCTTTTCTTTTTCCATCAATGAGACCCATTCATTTGTATTTTTAATTAAAAGTTCTTTTTCTAAAATCTTCTTTAGTTCATCCATATTTTGAGCTCTAGATGAATTTGTTTTGAATTTTTCGTTTTTTGAAATATCATTAATTTTCAAAACTTGACAAAGTTTTTCAAAAAGCTTGTCGTTACCCGCAGCTATTATAATATGACTATCTTTTGTTTTAAAGGCCTCAAAAGGTGCTATTGATGGATGACGCGATCCCATTGGCTTAGGTATTTCATTCTTTGCCAAGTATCTTGCAATTGCATTTTCTAAAATTGCAATTTGACAATCAAGCATCGAAACATCTATATAAGTTCCTTTACCTGTTTTCTTCCTGTCATATAATGCTGCGTTAACACCAATTGCAGTAAACAAACCAGCTGTAATATCACCAATTGATGTTCCAACTCTTGTAGGTTCAGAATTTGGTTGACCTGTTACACTCATTAATCCACCCATTCCTTGAACAACCATATCATATGCAGGTAATTCTCTTAATGGACCTGTTTGACCAAAACCTGATGCAGATGCATAAATTAATTTTGGATATTTTTTACATAAATCTTTCCAACCAAATCCCCATTTTTCTAATGTTCCAGGTTTAAAATTTTCAACTAACACATCTGCTTTTTTAAGTATTTGTTCAAAAATTTTTTTGTCTTCTGAATTTTTTAAATTTAGAGCTATACTTTCTTTTCCTCTATTAAGGGACATAAAGTATGCAGACTGGTCATCAATGAAAGGTCCAAATTTTCTAGAGTCATCTCCAATTTCAGGTGCCTCAACTTTAATTACTCTGGCGCCTAAATCTGACAAAATCATAGTACAATAAGGACCAACCAGCACTCGAGTTAGGTCTAAAACTAATACGTCTTTCAAGGGTCCATTCATAATTAGCGTCAATTGTATTTTTAATGCATATTGACTCTTATCAAGAAGTTACATTTAATACACCAATAAAATAATAACAGAGAGGAATAATAATGTTAAAAAAAATATCTTTATATTTTCTTTCATTAGTTTTCGTAACTACAACTATTGGATCAGCTTTTGCAGTAACTTTAAAAGCTAGTCACCAATGGCCAGGTACGCCAAGAGCCGACGGATCTTTCGACGTAAGACACGAAATGGTTCAAATTATTGCTGATGAAATGAAAAAAGCTAATGTGGGAGTAGATATAAGAATTTACCCTGCAAAATCACTTTACAAACCAAAAGAGCAATGGAAACCGATGACAACAGGTCAGCTGGATATTTCAGCTTTCCCACTAGCATATGCTGCTAAGTTCCATCCAGAGTTTGACATTACTTTAATGCCTGGAATGGTTAAAAACCATAAACATGCATTAAGAGTTAATGCGTCTCCAATGATGACAGAAATTAAAAAAATCATCAATGATGCTGGAGTAGTTGTTTTGTCTGATGCTTGGCTTGCAGGTGGATTTGTTTCAAAGAAAAATTGTATTTCAAGTCCAGAGTCTGTAAAAGGTCAAACGTTTAGAGCTGCAGGTAAAGCATTTAACCAAATGTTGGAAGCAGCAGGAGCAGGTATTCAATCAATGCCATCTTCTGAAATCTATAACGGTTTGCAAACAGGTGTATTAGATGGTGCTAATACTAGTTCAGGAAGTTTTGTTTCGTACAGAATTTATGAGCAAGTAAAATGTGCAACACCTCCAGGAAAATTTGGTCTATGGTTTATGTATGAGCCAATTTTAATGTCAAAAAAATCTTTTGATGCCTTAGATAGCAAGCAACAAAAAGCTTTAATGAAAGCTGGAAAAAAAGCAGAGAAGTATATGACTAAAGAAGCTGCTGGTTTAGATTCGACAATGGAAAAAGCTTATAAAAAAGCTGGAGTGGAGTTGTCTTATATGACTAAAGCAGACTTTGAAGCTTGGTTAGCTATTGCTAAAAAATCTTCATACAAAAACTTTGCAGAAAAAGTGCCAAACGGTCAAAAATTGATTGATATGGCTCTTGCTGTAAAATAATTAAATTAAAATTATACCCCTGCTCTTTCAGCAGGGGTATTTTTCATGACTGATAAATTTATTAAATTGACAAACTGGCTAGCGAAAGCATGTGGAATTTTTGCAGCTGGCTGTCTTTTTCTTTCTATCGTTATCATTACAGAATTAGTTTTCGAGAGATACTTATTTAAAAACGCAATTACATGGCAAACAGAACTTGTTACAATGTTATTAGTAGCTTCTACATTTATAGGCGCTGCATATGTTTTGAGTGAAAAAGGTCACGTTAATATGGAGTATCTATATACTTTTTTAAGTGAAAAGAATGTCACTAAACTTAAAATTTTTACTGATAGTCTTTGTTTAATTTTTTTTCTAATTTTATTTTACGTAAGTTATGAAATTACTTACGAAGCATTTATCAAGAATTACAATACAGGTACAGTATGGGGCCCTCCACTCTGGATACCATATTCATCAATGCTTATAGGCGCAATTCTCATGACAATGTCATATATATCTGAATTAATTTTACATGTAAGAAAATTAAAGGAGTTTGAGTAATGGATCCTTTATTATTAGGTTTAATAGTCGGGATAGCAACTGTTGTAATGCTATTCTCGGGAATACCAATAGCTTTTGGCTTATGTTTTATCTCGGTAATCTTTTTAGTTATCGCTGAAGGTTTCTCAATTTTAAATGTTTTTGCTGAAACATTTTATGCAGGTTTAAATTCATTTGTTTTGTTATCTATCCCAATGTTTATTTTGATGGGAATGGCTGTTGCAAACTCACCAGCTGGAAAAGATTTATATACAGGTTTAGACAGATGGCTCTGGAGATTGCCTGGCGGTCTTGTTGTTTCAAATATTGGAGCTTGCTCTATTTTTGCAGCCCTAAGTGGGTCAAGTCCCGCAACATGTGCAGCAATAGGAACAATGGGTATTCCTGAAATGAGAAAAAGAGGATACTCAGCAAGATTAGCAACTGGATGTATAGCAGCAGGGGGAACTTTAGGTGTTTTAATACCACCCAGTATTGTTTTAATTGTTTATGGGTTAGCAACAGGGACTTCTATTGGAAGATTATTTTTATGTGGTGTCATACCTGGTTTACTTCTAGCTGGATTATTTATGTTATGGGCTTATATCTATTCTTACTTTATTGATAAACAATCAGCAGCAATTTTAAGAAATAGAACACCCCCAACACTCAAAGAAAAATTAGAGGTTATCCCAAGAGTACTTCCATTTTTATTAATTGTGGTTGGAGTTTTATATGTTCTATACGGCGGGGTAGCAACTCCTTCAGAAGCATCTGGAGTAGGTGCATTTCTTGTATTTGTCATGATTGCAATTGTTTACAAAATTTATCAACCAAAAAAAATATGGGATATCGTTAAAGTATCTATGAAAGAAAGCGTAATGATAATGTTTATCATTGCAGGTTCATATATATTCGCTTTCAGCTTATCTACTCTTTATGTAACACAGTCAATTGCTCAAACTATTGTAGAAATGGGATTAAATAAATGGGTCTTATTTTTCTATATAAATATATTCTTATTGATTGCTGGATTCTTTTTACCACCTGTTGCAGTTATTGTAATGACTTCTGCAATACTATTACCAATAATCACTCAATTTGGCTTCGATCCTTATTGGTTCGCAATTGTCTTTACGATTAATATGGAAATTGGTTTGATCACACCACCTGTTGGATTAAACTTATATATTATAAAAGGAATTACACCCGACGTAAGTCTTTCTGAAATATTAAAAGGATCTATTCCTTTTATGGCAATGATGGTCATTTGTATTATAATATTGTGTATTTTCCCAGAAATAGTAACTTGGTTACCTGACAAATTAATGGGTAAACCAATTGGATTTTAAAAATAAAAAAATCAATAGAAAAATATCTGTTGCACCAATGATGGATTGCACTGATAGGCATGATAGATATTTCTTAAGACTTATAAGCAAAAATGTAATGTTGTACTCTGAAATGGTTGCAACGAAATCAGCAATTCATGGTGATAGAAAAAGAATACTTGGTTTTAGAGAGGAAGAGAAACCTGTTGCTCTTCAAGTAGGAGGCTCAGACAAAAATGAACTAGCAGAAGTTGCAAAACTAGCAGAACAATTTGGTTATGATGAAATAAATATTAATTTGGGTTGTCCGAGCAAAAAAGTGCAAAAAAATTCATTTGGAGCGTGTTTAATGAAAGAACCTGATTTAGTTGCAGAATGTATTAATAACATGGTCAATTCATGCAAAATTCCAGTAACAGCTAAAACTAGGATAGGAGTTGATGAAATTGAGGACTTTGAATATTTAAATAATTTCATTAACAAAATAAAACAATCTGGATGTAAAACAGTTATACTTCATGCAAGAAAAGCTTTGTTAAAAGGTCTTACTCCTAAGCAAAATTTAAATATACCAAAGCTTAATTATGAAATGGTATACGAAATTAAGAAAGCAAACCCAGAGCTTGAAATAATAATTAATGGAGGAATTTCACAAACTGAAGAAATTAAAAAACATTTAGAACATTGTGATGGTGTGATGATTGGAAGAGCAATTTATCAAAATCCATACTTTTTAACCGATATTGAAAAAGAAATATTTAATACAAATGAAGTGCCATCAAGAGAACAAATAGCAAAACAGATAATTAATTACTTAGAAGAAGAAGTAAAGCTTGGTACAAAGGTAAATCATATTATGAGACATACAGTTGGGCTATACCACGGTCAACCTGGTTCTAAAGATTGGAAAAGATATTTAAGTGACAATATGATGGCTAGAGACTCAGATTTTCAAAAAGCAAAACACATAATGACTATTGTGCAAAATAATGAGAAAGCAAATCAATTAAATTCCTAATGGAAAATTTAAATATCAATGAAATTTTTTATCTTTTAACTGTTTTAGCTATTGCTGCAGCAGTAGCAGGATTTATGGCTGGTTTACTTGGAGTAGGTGGGGGCATAATTATGGTTCCCGCTCTTTATTACGCATTTACAGTTTTAGAGTTTGATATTGTAACAAGAATGCATTTAGCTGTTGGTACATCTTTAGCAATAATAATTCCAACCTCAATTATATCTACTTTAACACACAGAGAACATGATGCAGTAGATTTTAATATGGTAAAATCATTTGGAATTTTTATTTTAATTGGAGTTTTTTTTGGAACTTTCTTGGCAGTTAATTTGAAAACTCCTGCACTTGTATTATTTTTTTCTATATTTGCTTTTATGGTTGGACTTTTTTTTATTTTTTTGAGAGAAAAATTAGTTGATAACCCAAAACAAATATCAAACTTAATAAAAAATATTTCTGGTATATTGATTGGATTCATTTCTATTCCTTTAGGGATTGGAGGTGGATCATTAATGGTTCCTTTCATGAGAACATTTGGTTACGATATTAGGAAATCAATTGGAACAGCTGCAGCAGTAGGTTTCCTTATTGCTGTTACTGGAACAATTACAATGATCACTGGTGGAAAAATTATTGATAATGTTAATACACCGTTCAGTTTGGGATATATAAATTTACTCGGCTTCATAGTATTTGTGCCAGTTACCATGATAATGGCTAGGTTAGGTGCAAAAGCAGTCTACAAAATCGATAAAAAAATACTTAGCAAAATATTTGGAACTTTTTTAATTTTGGTATCAATTAGATCATTTTTAGAATATCTAAGTATCAATTAAATTAAAGTTGTGGACCAGATTATTTTCAACGAATACATATTTTTCATTTTATTAATGATTGCTGCAGCTATTCCTGTTGGTTTTTTTGCAGGACTATTTGGAATTGGTGGTGGATTAATTTCTGTGCCATTTCTTTTCTTTATTTTTGAAACTTTTGGAATAGATAGAAATTATCTAATGCATCTTACAGTTGGGACTGCATTTACAATAACAATATTAACTTCATTCTCATCAGTATTAGCTCACAAAAAACATGGTGCTGTTGATTTAAGTATAATAAAAACTTTTGGAACATTTGTTATTTTTGGCGTAGTAACTGGGACTATAATTGCTTCTATGATGAATACTAAATCATTAGTTCTTTTTTTTTCAATCATGGTCTATTTTTTAGGCGCTTATCTACTTCTTGCAAGAAACAAAAATAAAAAAGTTTATCCGTCATTTAATTTGCTGCCTCGTCTTTCATTTGGATTTATCTCTGGCTTAATTTCAGCTCCAATGGGTATTACTGGCGCTATGATTAATGTACCTGTTTTAAGATACTTTGGTTACTCAATTAATAGAGCAATAGGGAGCGCTGCAGCCATTGGATTTATAATTTCATTGTTTGGCGCAATTGGTTTTTTCTTGTCAGGCTTATTTAAGAATGTTGATATTCCCCTCAGCATTGGTTTTGTAAATATCCCTGCCTTTCTAATATTCGTTCCTATTACAACAATAATGGCTAGAATTGGGGCTAATACAGTGCACAAACTTGAGAGGGCAAAAGTACAGGTGCTTTTTGGAATTTTTTTATATGTAGTTGCTACAATATTTCTTTATAGATATTTTAATATTTAATGGTGATAATTCAAAAACTTATCTTGAACTTAAATATAAATTATTTAAATTTTAATTAATGGTCTCTAAATTAAAAAACTTTTTACTAAATTTTGAAGCGCTGGCTTCTCTTTTATTAAGATTTGGTATTGGAATAGCTTTTATCATTCATGGTTATGCTAAGTTTCCTTTACCACCAGCAGGTCTAGTCGAATATTTTGGTTTACCTCCAGCACTTGCATCATTTGTTGCATTAAGTGAACTATTATCTGGAATAATTTTAATTGTGAGTGGTTTTTTGAGAAATCCAATAGGAGATACGCTTACAAGATTTGCAGGACTTGTAATTGTAATAATCATGACAAATATATTTATAATTGCTCATCCGGATTGGTTTATCACACAAAAATTATTTACAAGTGAACAAATTTTCCTTTTTATTGGTGGTTTTTATTTTTTGATTAAAGGAAATAAAGTTTAAAACTATATCTTTTGATCGTACTCACCTATCTTTCCAGTTTCTTGAAGAAGACCATCAATAAATCTAAAGATATCTATTTTAATTTTATCTGATACCGGACTTTCTGTAACGACAACAAGCGATGGTTTGTTTGAAGATGCTCTTACAAGACCCCAAGATCCATCAGCAAGAGTAAATCTCACACCATTGACTGTAAGTATGTCAGTTATTTCCTGATTACATATTTTTTGTTTATCAGTCTGAAGTTTTTTTATATTAGAGATAATTTCATCTATTACTTTATATTTTTCTTCATCTTTACAAAATGGTCCCATAGTCGGGCTTTGAAAAGTTTTTGGCAAATCACCAATTAAAACATCCAATTTTTTATTTTGATTATCAATTAAATGACAAATTTGAATTGCAGAATTAATTCCATCATCAAAACCAAATCCTAAAGGTTTGTTAAAAAAAAAGTGACCACTTTTTTCAAATCCAGCAATAGCATTATCTTCTTTTACTTTCCTCTTAATATATGAGTGTCCAGTTTTCCAATACAGAGTTTTACAATTATTTTTTTTGAGAATTTCATCTTCACTAAATAATCCTGTTGATTTTACATCTACAATAAATTTTTTATTGGGATGTAATTCTGAAATATTTCTAGCAATTAACAAACCGATTTTATCTGCAAATATTTCATTTCCTTTATTATCTATAACTCCAACCCTATCTCCATCACCGTCAAAGCCAAAACCTACGTCTGCATTGTTTTCTTTTACACATTTCGAAATTTCATGTAACATTTTCATATCTTCTGGATTTGGATTATATCTAGGAAAACTATAGTCTAAGTTACAATCAAGCTCTATTACTTCACATCCAATATTTCTAAGTATTTCAGGCGCAAATATACCAGCAGTACCATTACCACATGCAGCCACAACTTTTAATTTTTTCTTAATTTTATTTTTTGATAGTTCATCAATATATACTTTATTAAAATCTTTTACTTTTTCATATTTACCTGAACCTTGTTTAAATGTTTCATTCATTACTATTGATTTAAGTTCTGACATTTCCTCTTTGCAATGAGTTAAACCTTTTTCAATTCCCATCTTTATTCCCGTCCAACCATTTTCATTGTGGCTTGCTGTTATCATTGCTACAGCATTTGATTTTATTTTAAATTGAGAAAAATAAACTGTAGGTGATAAACATAGACCTATATCTTTTACATTGCAGCCAGTTGATAAAAGTCCTTTTACAAAATTATTTTTAACTTCTTCGCTATAGGATCTGTAGTCGTTTCCTACAATTACAGTTGGATTCTTTTCAGAGTTAATAACCTGTGTCCCGAATCCTTTTCCTACTGCCTCGATTCCTTTCGAGTTGATGCTTTTTGGGTATAACCACCTAGCGTCATATTCTCTAAATCCTAACGGGTCGATTTTTTTTTCCACTTCCATGTTGATATATGTACATTTATTTGATTTTTTTATTGAACTATTTTTTATATGTTCTATAAATGTTCTGTTGATTTTTAATTTATATAGTGTATTTAAAAAATCTGCACACAACATATAGTTGTTTTATTAATAAATAGTATTAAAAAGGGAGTATAATGAACAAAGTTTTGTCTCAGGCAATAAAGAAAGCTGTCTCTGAATTTAAACCTCAGGTTGATCAGAAGACTAAGACTAAAGGTCCAGATTTATTCTCTCTAAACAACAATACAGAACTATTTCAAAACTCTAGAGGTATCACAATAAAGATAGATAGAAGTAGAGATGAAAATCTCACAGATTTCGGAAAAGCAACACTTAGCGACAGATATTTAGGAGAGAATGAATATTTTCAAGACTTGTTTGCAAGAGTAGCAAGTCATTATGCTGATGATAATTTACACGCACAAAGATTATACAATTATATTAGTAATCTCTGGTTCATGCCCGCAACACCAGTGCTGTCTAATGGAGGAACTACAAGAGGTTTACCTATATCATGTTTCTTAAATGAGGCGAGTGATAGTTTAAATGGTATCT
>CACFJR010000007.1 GCA_902566755.1 uncultured Pelagibacteraceae bacterium | reverse complement strand
TTTACCAACTTTTGTTTGTGCAACGATTAATGGAAGTTCTTGCATCTCATTAATTTTTTTGCCGTCAAACTCTAGAATTATATCACCATCCTTTATCCCAGCTTTATCTGATGGACTGCCCGGTGCAACACTTGCGACTAATGCACCACGTGCTTTTTTCAATTTTTCTACATCAGCTATTTCTTTTGTAACTGTTTGAATTCTTACTCCTAACCAACCTCTTTTTGTTTCACCAAATTCTAAAAGTTGATCTATTACTAATTTCGCACTGTTTGATGGTATAGCAAATCCGATACCTATGGATCCTGATTGACCTAATATAGCAGTATTAATTCCTA
The DNA here is from genome assembly GCA_902566755.1 of uncultured Pelagibacteraceae bacterium. Classification (GTDB taxonomy): domain Bacteria; phylum Pseudomonadota; class Alphaproteobacteria; order Pelagibacterales; family Pelagibacteraceae; genus Pelagibacter. The sequence continues at coordinate 42,497 of CACFJR010000007.1, read as the reverse complement.
CCACTTCTCCTTTCATATTAAATAAAGGACCTCCGGAATTTCCAGAATTTATTGATGCATCAGTTTGTATAAAATCTTCATAACGTGCCATACCAATATTTCTATTCCTTGCTGAAACTATTCCTGCGGTTACTGTTCCACCTAATCCAAATGGATTTCCAATTGCTATGACCCAATCTCCAATTCTTGCAGTATCTGAATTTCCAAATTTTACTGTTTCAAATTTATCATCAGTAATAATTTGTAAAACTGCAACATCAGACAAAGGATCGTTTCCTAAAATTTTTGCTTTATATTCTTTATTCTCATTTGTTCTAATAAATATATCTTCTGCACCTTGAATTACGTGGTTGTTAGTTATAACAATTCCTTTTTTATCAATTATAAAACCAGAGCCTAGTGCGCTTGATTTTCTTTTTTGAGGTGTTCCAAACTCTTTAAACATATCTTCAAAAGGCGATCCTGGCGGGAATTCAAATGGAAAAGGATTTACGTTTTTGACAACAGTCGTAGATGTTGAAATGTTTACTACGGCAGGCATTAATTTTTCAGTTAAATCAGCAAATGAAGCGGGTCTTTCTTGAGAAATTGCTGAGTGACTGAATAATATAAAAATTATAATTGAAAATATTGATCTGGGAGCCCTCATTATCGTTATCCTTTAACAAACCATATTATAAAAAAACCAATTAAAGCGAATATAACTCCACCTGATCTTAATTGTTTATCATTAACCATTTTTAGTTTCTCTAACATACTTTTCATTTTTGAGGGAAATAAGGCATAAAGAATTCCTTCAATAAAGAGAAATAAACCGAAAGCGACAATTAAGTCGTCCATTTTACTAATTTTTAATTTGTGCTTTTACGTTTCCAAAGAATTTGAAAAATTCACTGTCAGGTGACATTATAAGAGAAGTTTCACCACCTATTAATGCTCTTTCATAAGCTTGCATCGCTCTATAGAAAGCGAAGAATTCTGCATCTTTTCCAAAAGCATCAGCAAATATTTTATTACGCTGACCATCACCTTCACCCTTCATGATCTCTGATTTTTTTTGTGCCTCTGCAAGAATAACCGTAACTTCTTTATCAGCTGTTGAAGTAATTGTTACAGCCATCTCTGCTCCTTTTGCTCTAAACTCTTTTGCTTCTCTCTCCCTTTCAGTTTGCATTCTTCTATAAATTGCGTCACTGTTTGCTTGAGGTAAATCTGCTCTTTTAATTCTTACATCAACTATTTTTATACCAAAGTTTTGTGCTTCATTATTAACTCCTTCTTGAATAAGAGCCATTTGTTTATTTCTATCCTCTGATAATAAAGTTTGGAGTTCTTGAGTACCTAAAACACTTCTTATCCTTGAGTTAATAATTGTTGATAATCTTGATCTAGCAACTCTTTCATTTCCAACAGAGATATAAAACTTTAATGGATCCACAATTTGAAATCTTGCAAATGCATCAACAATTAATCTTTTTTGATCTGATGCGATAACTTCTTCTGGTGGAGCGTCTAGGTTTAAAATTCTTTTATCTAAAAATACTACGTTTTGTATAAACGGTAGTTTAAAGTTTAAACCTGGTTTCAGTAAAATTCTTTTTGGATCACCAAACTGTAGCACTATCGCTTGATTTACTTCTTTTACAATGAAAATTGAAAAGAATGCTGTCAAAGCTAGAACACCAATTATTGGAAGTATAATTTTTTTCATTTAATTTGTTTTCTTTTTAAGTTCAGGAAGCGGCAAGTAAGGAACAACTCCTGATCCTGCATTCTTCTCTATTATTACTTTATCTATATCTGCTAAAACTTTTTCCATAGTTTCAAGATACATACGTTCTTGTGTAACTTGTTTTGCATTTTTGTACTCATTAAAAATTGCGGTAAATCTGCTTGCTTCACCCTCTGCTTTTGCAACTACCTCTTTTTGATATGCTTCGGCCGCTTGTAAAATTTTTTCAGCTTCACCCCGTGCTCTTGGAATTACATCATTAGCGTAAGCCTCAGCTTCGTTTTTAGATCTTTCCATATCGGCTCTAGCAGCTTGAACGTCTCTAAATGCATCGATTACTTGATCTGGTGGGTCAGCTTTTTGTGTTTGAACCTGGGTTATTTGTATTCCACTTTGATATTCGTCTAAAATATTTTGAATTATCTCACTCGCATCAATCTCTATTTGTGATCTTCCTTCAGTCAAAATTGGTTGAATATCACTTCTGGCAATTACTTCTCTCATTGCTGTCTCTGCAGCAGCTTTCACTGTTCCCTCAGGATCTTGAATCTTAAATAAAAAGTTTCCCGCATCTTTTATTACCCAGAAAACAGAAAAATCTATATTTACAATATTTTCATCTCCAGTTAACATTAAACTCTCTTCTGGAACATCAGCTACAACACCTGATGTAAAACCTGTATCTCTCTCTGACCTGAAACCAATATCAATTCTATTAACTTTTGTAACTTTTGGAGTTAATACACTCTCAACTGGAAAAGGAATATGATAGTTTAATCCAGGCTGTGTTGTTGAAACAAATTTACCAAATCTTAAAACTACACCTTGTTCATCTGGTAAAACTCTGTAAAGACCACTTAGTGCCCATACAATAACTAAAATTGTAAGACCAAAAATAATTGGTTTGCCTCCACCTGAAGCTCCGCCAGGAAGAAATTTATTTATTTTATCTTGAAGATTTTTTATTAATTCATCTATGTTCGGGGGAGTTGGACCTCTTCTGCCAGATCCATTTCCTGAACCTCCTCCAGGGGGTGATCCCCAAGGACTTCCGCCTCTACCTCTAAAATCATCGACCATGACAATCTATATAGTGTCTTTAATGTGAAAAACAAGTTAAGTATGCTAAAACATCTATATAAATAGTGGACTTAATGAAGCAATGATTGAAAAGCCAAGAGCAAAAACCTTTACAAAAAACCCAATAATTGGGACCAAATTCACAATAGCGGTATCGAGCGCGAAAGGCGGAGTTGGTAAATCTACTTTTGCATCGAATCTTGCTTTAGCCTTAAAAAAACAAGGATGTAAAGTTGGTCTTTTAGATGCTGATATTTATGGTCCATCGTTACCAAAATTATTCGATATAGGAGACAAACCAGAAAGCGATGGTCAAAGATTAATTCCAATTTTAAAATATGATATTCAGTGCATGTCCATTGGATTTCTCACTGATGAACAAACTCCAATGATTTGGAGAGGACCTATGGTCACAAGTGCGATAAAAACATTTACTCAAAAAGTTGCTTGGAAAGACTTGGATTTTATTATTGTTGATATGCCACCAGGAACTGGTGATACACAACTTACTTTTACACAGGAAGTAAAAATGGATGGAGTAATAATTATATCCACACCCCAAGAGATAGCCTTACAGGATGTGAAAAGAGGTATCAAAATGTTTGATAAGCTTGGAACAAAAATTATTGGATTAATTGACAATATGAGTTTTTTCAAAGGAGATGATGGAAAAAAGTATCACATATTTGGAGAAGGTGGAGTAAAAAAAACTGCAGAAGAATTTAAAAAAGATTTTTTATGTGAGATACCCCTTGATCCTGAAGTTGGTAAACAAGGTGACAAAGGAATTCCTATTGTTGAGAGTAATCCAGATAATGATGTATCCAAGATTTATTTGGAATTAGCCTCTAAAATTAAATCAATTTATCTTTTAAATTAAAAGCCTCCATTAATTCATTCCATTCTCTTTTTGATAGCCCAGAACTTTCCATATCAATTTTTTCTCCCTTAATCAATTTTTGGATTATTAGATTTCCTTTTGATGAAACTTCAGTTCCTCCAACCCTGTAGTCTAAAAAAGCATCATAAGTAATTGGAACCCAACTTTTTAAAGTATCAAGCATTGCATCTGCGTAAGCTCTAATTTCGTATTGTGCGTGGCTATCTGCTCTCAATCTCAAGAAATTCATTAGATTTAGTAGATCAGTTTTCCAGTACCACTGGGTATAAGTATTTAGTGTTAAATTCATTCTTGCTAACTCTCTTGCAAGACCAGGTTCTTTCTCATCGACAACTGATCCGTCATATCTTTCATTAAGCATCGTTTCATAATTATCGTAAGTTCTTTCAGCATCATCTTTTAATAAAGATAAAACTTTATTGGCTTGCTCTCCTTCAAGCACCTCTCCCCTTCCTTGTCTATTATTTTTTGATTGGGCTGCTAGATGTTCTTTTTTTGGTAAGTAAAATTCTTTATCCAATATTGAATATCTTGCTGAATATTCATTGACGTTTGCGGTTCTGTGTCTAATCCATTGTCTTGCAATAAAAATTGGTAATTTAACATGATATTTTATTTCGCACATTTCAAATGGTGTGCTGTGCCAATGTCTCATCAAATATTTAATTAGACCACTATCAGTGGAAACTTGTTTGGTTCCTTTTCCGTAAGATACTCGAGCTGCCTGAACAATTGATGTATCGTTACCCATGTAATCAATTACTCTGATAAATCCATGATCTAATATTGGTATTGCTTCATATAAAATTTTTTCTAAATTAGGAGCTGTTACTCTTTTTGTTTCATTTTTTTGGGATTGAAGATCACGGATTTCTTGAGTTTGTTCTTTAGTTAGTTTCATGAATTTTATTGAATCTTTATATATAACTTTTATATTAATCATGTTGGTTTTCCAACTATGACGATAAACGAATTTCGTAATAAACATTACGGACGTGGGGGCAGTACCCACCACCTCCACCATTTACAACTTACGGGGGTGAACTAGGATCGACGGATGTCTAAAGGCTATTTTTTCGTTCGGAATTGTTCCACCGTAACGGGCTATTTATAATTGCAAATGATAAATTTGCTCTTGCTGCTTAATTAATTTATTAATTAAGTAACGGGGTTTTGGGGCACCTGGCAACAGAACGCCCCTTTTTTTATATGGCTCTAATTGAAAAAATATTTAATCCTATAAGCACTTTTCACCATAAAAGAATTTCCAGATACTTAAAAGAATTAGATATTGAAAAGATTATTGATATTGGTGCTCATAAGGGTGAGTTTCTTGAAAAGATGCTAAAAATAGAGAAGGTAAATTCTTTTTACGCATTTGAACCTCAGAAAAATATCTTCAATGAACTTAGTGAAAAATTCTCTAAGAATAAAAAAGTGACACTGTATAATTTTGCAATGGATAAAGAAATTACAAATAAAAAGCTAAAGATAAATAAATTAAGCATGACATCATCTTTAGCTGAAATTAATGAAAAATCACTATATCTTAAAATTAAAAATTTTTTAACATTTTCAAAATCTAATTTTGAAGATGAATACGAAATTCAAACTAACACTGTAGATAAAATTTTTGAGAAGATAAGTTTACAAAAAACTCTACTTAAAATTGATGTAGAAGGTTTTGAAAAAAATGTTATTGAGGGATCGAAGATGAAACTAAAGGAAATTCCCTTTATATTACTTGAAAATCAATTTGGAAACCACTATAAAAATAACGACTTCGAAGATATTATTAAATTACTTTTAGAACAAAACTTCAAAATTTATAAAAAATTTATTTTTCCAACGCTGCATTATCAAGACGTATTGTTTAAAAAAATTTAATTTATTTCAGAAATTGATTTAAATTAGGTTTGAAATAATTAGGTCCTTTCATCACTTTACCATTCTCGTTATATATAGGTTTGCCATCTTCACCTAATTTACTCATGTTTGAATTTTGAACTTCCTCAAAACATTTATCTAAATTTACTCCAAAGGCATGTCCAGCTCCATATGTGACATAAAGAATGTCAGTTAAAGCATCTATTGTTTCTTTCAGGTCTTTCTTACCAATTGCGTCCTTAAGTTCTCCAAGTTCTTCCTCAATAAGATCAATTCTTAATTTGTTAATTTTATCAGATGAAAAACTGGCATTTGTTTTTACCTCTTGACCAAATGTTTTCATAAATAAACCTACTTTTTCAAAGTTTGTCATAATGCTCCTATATGATTCTAATGGCTTTTAATGTATAATATTTAATACATTATCCAAATGAAATTTAGAAAAGAGACAGATAGCATGGGCACCATCAATGTTGATGATGATAAATATTGGGGCGCCTCAACAGAAAGATCTAAAAAATATTTTGATATAGGAAAAATATTAGTAGGTAAAAATCTTATAAATGCAATTGCTTTAATAAAACTTGCAGCTGCGAAAGTTCATAAAAATGATAAACAAATTGATTCGAAAATTTGTGATGCAATTGTGAAAGCTTCTAAAGAAATAATCACAGGCAAGCTTGATGGCAATTTTCCATTAAAAGTATGGCAAACTGGTTCTGGAACACAAACGAATATGAACGTAAATGAGGTAATCGCTAATAGGGCAATCCAGATTTTAGGCGGAAAAAGGGGCACAAAAAAACCTGTTCATCCAAATGATCATGTAAATAAATCCCAATCAACTAATGATGTCTTCCCCACAGCCATGCATATTGCCATTGCTTTAGAAACTAAAAAAAAATTACTACCCTCTTTGAGAAATCTAAACAAAGAGCTTAAAACAAAAATTAGCAAATTTAAGAATATTGTTAAAGTTGGCAGAACACATCTTCAAGATGCAACTCCACTTACTTTAGGACAAGAATTTTCAGGATATCATTCTCAATTAAGTGATTGTATTTTAAGGATTGAGACATCTTTAAAAGAAATATTCTTTCTTGCTCAAGGGGGTACTGCCGTTGGTACAGGAGTCAATTCAAAAAAAAATTTTGATAAAAAAATTTGTAAGGAGATCAGCAAATTAACTAAAATTAAATTTTATCCTGCAAAAAACAAATTTGCAGCGCTCGCAGCTCATGATTCTATTGTAAATTTCTCAGGAACTTTAAATACTACAGCAGTTTGTCTAATGAAAATAGCAAATGATATTCGTTTTTTAGGGTCAGGTCCAAGAGCTGGTTATGGAGAATTAGTGCTACCTGCAAATGAACCAGGATCATCTATTATGCCTGGAAAAGTAAACCCAACTCAATGTGAAGCTGTTACAATGGTTTGTGTTAAAGTAATTGGTAATCACACAGGCATCACATTAGCAGGGTCTCAAGGACAATTTGAATTAAATGTTTTCAAACCGCTAATAGCCCACAATATTCTTCAATCTATAGATCTTTTGTCAGACAGTTCGAGGAATTTTTCACAATTTTGTATTAAAGGTATAAAGGCTGATTTAAAAAAAATAAATGACGATTTAAATAATTCATTAATGCTAGTTACAGCCTTAGCTCCAAAGATAGGCTATGATAATGCAGCAAAGATTGCAAAATCCGCACTTAAAAATAAAACTACATTAAAATTTGAAGCTCTAAAAACAAATCTAATCACTGATAAAGAATTCGATAAAATTGTCGATCCAAAAAAAATGACCTATCCAGAGTAGCTCGATAAAACTTTATTAACAAAACTTCTTAAACTTATCCAGTTATTAATTATAATAGAATTATTGTTAAAACTATAAATTAAATCATCAAGATTATCGTTCATCTCTGGTTTGTCCTCATCTAATGAAATAAAAAAAATTTTAGCATCAAATTTCGTAAAATTATATATTAATCCAAAATTAACTTTTTTAGTATCTTTTCGATTTTTTTTTGAAACTAAAAATTTCCTATAAAATCTATTTTTGTCGAAAATTTCGAAACTGAATTTTCCTTTGAAAATAATATCATTCTCCTCTAAATAAATATTACCATAATTTAAATTTAAACTTCCAATTTTTTTATTTGTAATATGAGAATTGGTCAATTCTATTTTTTCTCCAACAAAATTTGAATTTATCAAAATTTGATTAAAAAAATTTCCGTTACTTAAGTTATTACTCTGAATTTCAAAACGTCCATTAAAGTTTTCATTAAGTAAAAATTCCTTTGAAAAAATTTCATCAAGAATATTTTTATTAGGAAGTACCTTTTTAACATCAAATTTTTGAATATTTGACTCTACATTAAAATCAAAAGGATCTAAATTTATCTTTCCTTTATAACTAAACTTATCTGTACCAAGGAATGAATTATCTGATTCGATAACAATTGTATCCTTTTCAAAAAAATAGTTTGTAATCAGTTTAGACCTTTTAAAATTTATTTTTAAATTCTTTATTTTCTCGTCTGTTTTTGATTTATTTAAAAAACTTAATTTTAACGGATTAAATTTAACTTTCGTTATTTTTTCATTTAAATTTTCATCGTACTTCCAATTAAAAGAAAATGGAATATTGAAAATTTTACCTTTGGAAATTAAAGAATTTTCTTTCTTTAATTCATCATAAAAAATTAAAATGTTTTCAAGAGAGAAGAATGAAACTATTTGACCCTCGCTGCTCTTATAAAAAATTTTGCTTTTTAAAATTTTGATAGAATTTTTTGAGAATCTGTTTTCCAAAAAAGTGTTTATAAAATTAAAGTCAGATTTTTCTACAAAAAAATTAGCGTTTTTTATTTCAATTTTTTTTATTGTATTGTCTAATTTAAAAAAATTATTTTGATAAATAAAAATTTTTAATTTTTTAATTTGACTGAACTCCTTCTGATAACCCATTTTTTCGTTAAATATTACTACATCGTTTACGAGATAATGAGGTTTTGGAAGAATCGAATAATTTATATCTGGTGTTAATACAAAGTCTAAGTTGTATTCTTTTTTTAATTTTTCCTCTAATTCTTTTTGTATGTTCTCATTAATAACTATACCTGGAATTGAGAGGTAAAGAAGATAAATAAAAAATACTATACTAAGGATAAATAATGCATAATTTAATTGAAATTTTTCAGTAAAGTAACTCTCAATATTTTTTTTTTTAAATAGGTTGAAGCCAAATTTCCATGGACCTTTAGGCACATTGAATAAGTTTAAAAATTTACTAAACGATTTATTTAGGATATTTTTCTTAAATAAAGATTTTTGTAAAAATGATTGAATTTTAAATTTTTTCATTATTCTATTAAATGATTTATAGTGATTTAAAATAAATGATAAACTCCGAATATCTAGAAAAACTTAATAAATTTCAAAAAGAAGCTGTTTTACATACTTCAGGACCACTTTTAATTGTTGCAGGAGCTGGTTCTGGAAAAACAAAGGTTCTAACATCAAGAATTGCAAACATTGTAGAAAAAAATCTTGCCTTTCCAAATGAAATACTAGCTGTAACATTCACTAATAAAGCAGCTAGGGAAATGCAAAATAGAATTGGTCAAATACTTAAGAAGAAGGCTGTTGGATTGCCCTGGCTAGGAACATTTCACTCCATCTGCGCAAAAATATTAAGAAAACATGCCAAAGCTGTCAATTTAACACAAAATTTTACCATCATAGATCAAGATGATCAGCAAAGATTAATTAAAAACATATGTAAAAGTAAAAATATTGATATCAAAAAAATTTCTCCAAATTACGTATTAGCTCTTATTAACAAATGGAAAAACTCTGGTTGGTATCCAAAAAATGTTAAAATTTCTAAAGGACAGATTTTGGAAAAAAACATGTTAGAAGTTTATAAAGTATATCAAGATAAACTTATAGATCTAAATGCATGTGATTTTGGAGACTTAATTCTTCATTGTGTCAAAATTTTTGAAGATAATCAGGACATTAACAAAATTTATTCCAAAAAATTTAAATACATTCTGGTAGATGAATACCAAGACACAAATTATATCCAGAGCAAATGGCTTAAACATTTAACATTATTACATAATAATATTTGCTGTGTTGGTGATGATGATCAATCAATTTACAGTTGGAGAGGTGCAGAAATAAAAAACTTTCTGGAATTTGATAAAGTCTATGAGAATACAAAAATAATAAGGTTAGAAGACAATTATAGATCAACTCAAAACATTTTAAATGTTGCAACCTATTTGATTTCTAATAATGAAAATAGGCTCGGAAAAAAATTAAATTCGAATAAAACTGAAGGTGAGAAAATTAGATTAAATTGTTTTCGAAATGGCAAAGATGAGGCTATTGGTATATCAGATATAATTGAAAATGAGCTTAAAAAAAAATATTCATACAATAACATTGCAATTCTCGTTAGAGCGATATTTCAAACAAGGGAATTTGAGGAGAGATTTTTAAAGATAGGCTTGCCATACAGAATACTGGGTGGGACTAAATTCTACGAAAGAGCTGAAATTAAAAATTGTATTGCTTATTTACGTATTATTCAACATGAAAAAGATGATCTTGCTTTTGAAAGAGTGCTAAATGTTCCTAAAAGATCTATAGGGGAAAGTTCGTTCAAACAAATAAATGAATGTGCAAGAGAAAATAATTTATCTCTAGAAACTGCTTCACAAAATTTAATCGCTCAAAATTTAATTAAACCTAAGACTAAATTAGGACTTTTGTCTTTTTTGAATATGGTCAAGAAATGGAGAAATGACCACTTAATAAAAAAGATAAATCATGTCAAACTTTTACAAATTATATTAGACGAATCTGGATATTCTGCCTCATTGAAAGATAAAAAAGATTTAGAAAACGAAAATAGACTTGAAAATATCAAAGAGCTTTTAAGCGCAATGAAAGAATTTGACAGTTTAGAAAGTTTTCTTGAGCATGTTTCATTGGCAACCTCCATCGATCAACAATGGGAAGGTGAAAAAATAAATTTAATGACTATGCATGCATCAAAAGGTTTAGAATTTGACGCTGTGTTCTTGCCTTGTTGGGAAGAAGGTATGTTTCCTCATCAGAAATCCATAGATGAGAAAGGTCAGAGCGGTCTTGAGGAAGAAAGACGCCTTGCTTACGTGGGTATCACAAGAGCAAAAGATTTAAGTTTTATATCTTTTTCTTTAAACAGATTTTACCAGGGCGATTGGATAGATAGTTTATCATCAAGATTTGTTGATGAGCTTCCAGAAAAGTTTATTGAGAAGAATAATAATTTAGAAAGAGATGATCAAGATTTCGAATTTAATCAGGATATAGATGATGATAATGAGAATTATAGAAGTCCTGGATGGATCAGATATCAAAAAAGATTAAAATGATCTCTGAGAAATTAAAAGAATTAAAAAATAAATTTAATCGTCACGAAATAGACGGCTATGTAGTACCTAAAAATGATGAATATTTTTCCGAATTTGCAAAAAAAGATAAACTTAAAACCATTACAGGTTTTGATGGATCATTTGGAATAGCGATAATATTAAAGAAAAAAAACTTTCTTTTTGTTGATGGTAGATATGTTGAGCAAGCTAAAATTCAGGCTGGAAAAAAGTTCAAAATTCTTCAAATACCAAAAAAACTTCCTTATCAAGTTTTAAATTCGAGTTTAAATTTAGGATTTGATCCAATGATTTTCACTTCTAGAAGTTTGCAATATTACTTTAAAGGTAAAATTAAACTTACCCCTATTAATAAAACGATGATAAGCTCAAAGATTTTAGATGGTAATAAATCAAGAAAGTTCTACTCGTTAAACACCAAAGTAGTTGGCGAAACAGTAAACAGTAAGATTAAAAGATTAATAAAAATTTTAAAAAAAGATGGGTCGGATCATATTTTTATATCAGCACCTGAAAATGTTGCTTGGCTTTTAAACATACGAGGAAGAGATAATCCTTTTAGCCCAATACCATATTGTAGAATAATACTTAATACAAAAGGAGAAATAAGTTTTTTTTCAGACATAAAAAACTCATCAAATATTTTCAAAAAGAAAGATTTTTCGAGAACTTCTTTTTTTAAAGATAGTCAAATTGAAAATTTTTTAAATAACTTAAACGTAAAAAAAATTATAATCGACAAAAATTCCTGCTCTGTTTTACTTGAAAATTTAATAAGTTCAAAGTTTAAAGTTTCTAAGGTTGGAGATCCTTTATATTTAATGAAATCAATCAAGAATAAAGTGGAAATAGACAATACGATCGAAAGTCACATTTATGACGGCGTAGCAGTTACTAAATTTTTATACTGGATCAAAAAAAATCAAAGTAAAAAAATTTCCGAAACTGATGCTGAAAAAAAATTAGAGTTTTTTAGAAAACAAAACAAAAATTATCTTTTTCCAAGTTTCAACACCATATCAGCAACTGGAAAGAATGGATCAATCATTCATTACCGTGCTTCAAATAAAACATGCAGAGAGATAAAACAAAATGATGTATACCTTTGTGACTCAGGGGGACAATACACATATGGAACCACCGATGTTACAAGAACTATTTCTTTCAAAGTACAGCCCAAAAATATCAAAGATACTTTCACTAGAGTTTTAAAAGGACACATTGCTGTGGCTACTGCTAATATTTCAAAACAAAAAACTGGATCAAATATTGATAAGTTAGCGAGAAAGTACCTCAAGGAAGTCAAAAAAGATTTTAGTCATGGTACTGGACATGGAGTAGGTTATTTTTTAAATGTTCACGAAGGTCCACAGGCAATTTCAAAAAGAAATAATATTAAATTAAGAGAAGGAATGATATTAAGTAATGAGCCGGGATTTTACTTACAAGGAAAGTATGGAATTAGAATTGAAAATTTAGTCTATATCAAAAAAGAAAACAATAAATTAGTTTTTAAAAATCTGACATTAGCCCCAATTGATCTTAGTTTAGTAAATTTTAAGTTATTATCTTCCCAAGAAAAAAAATATCTAATAAATTATCACCTTGAAGTGTATTCAAAGATCCAAAAATTTTTGTCTTTAAATGAAAAAAAGTGGCTTATTAAATCAATTTAACATTTCATCCAATGTTTTTTGATCAATTACCTTTATTTTATTTTTTTTAGCCAAGTCTACTTTTTTATTCGTGGGTTTTTCTCCTATAACTAAATAATCTAGCTTTTTAGTTACATTGCTTACAATTTTGCCTCCATTATTTTCAATTAATGATTTAGCTTCTGCTCTTGAAATATTATTGAGTTTCCCTGTAAACATAAATATCTGACCTTTAAGTTTTCCTGTGCTATTTTTTTCTTTAAACTTTTGAATATCTAATGATTTCGATAAATTTGAGATAACGTCTAAATTTACTTTCTCATTAAAAAACGTCTTTAATGAATTTATTTGAGTATCACCTATTCCGTCAATATTGACCAGTTCTTGGATGTAATTTTTATTTTTTAATCGAAAAAAATTTTCTTTTATCTTTAAAAATTCACTCAAAAGCTTTGCATTTTCTTGTCCGATATGTCTTATGCCAAGTGAAAATATAAATTTATCTAATGAGATATTTTTCGATTTTTCAATTGATTTTTTTAAATTGTCGACTGACAAGCTGCCCCAACCGTCCAACTTTGATATTTTATCAAAATCCAAACTAAATATATCATGTGGTAATTTTATGAGACCAATATCCCAAAAATTTTGGACTATCTTTTTTCCAAAACCATCAATGTTAAGTGCATCTTTTGATACAAAATGTTTTATTTTTTCTATAGAAATTTTTTCACATTTAAAACCTTCGCTTGTACATCTTCTAACTGCATCGTGTTTTTTAGTTTGAGAATTAAATTCTTTAATTGTTTTTGAACCGCAAGATGGACAATTTAAGGGAAAGACAAATTTTTCAGACCCTTTTTTTCTTTTTGAGAAATCAACAGAAATTACATGAGGTATTACATCGCCAGCTCTCTCAATTTTAACTGTATCACCAATCCTTATGTCTTTTCTCAAAATTTCTTCCTCGTTATGAAGAGTGGCATTTGAAACTACTACCCCACCAATGTTTACAGGTTTAACCTTGGCCACTGGTGTTAGTGCTCCAGTTCGACCAACCTGGATATCAATATTTAAAATTTCAGTAACTGAGTTGCTTGCAGAAAATTTATGAGCAATTGCCCACCTTGGTGCATTCGTTACAAATCCTAATCTTTTTTGAAGCTTGAAGTCGTTAATTTTATAAACAATACCATCAATATCATAATTTAATTCAAATCTTTTTTTTTCAATGTTTTGGTGATTAGACAATAGATTTTTAACACCTGTAATTTTTTTGTTTAATTCTGAAGTTTTAAAACCCCACTTTTTAAGTTTAGTTAAAAAATTAGTTTGTTTGTCCATTGATTGATCGGATGAAAATCCAAATGTATAGGCGACAAATTTTAGAGGTATCTTGGATGTCTTTTTAGGGTCTTTTTGTCTTAAAGAACCTGAAGCAGCATTTCTTGGATTCGCAAAACTATCTTTCATTTTTTCGAAATCATTATTTTGAATGAAAACTTCTCCTCTTATGTCTATGTCATCAGGGAAATCTTTGTGATCTATATAATGTGGAATGTCGGATATTGTTTTTAAGTTTAAGGTAATATCTTCCCCTTCCTCTCCATTTCCTCTTGATAACCCTCTAATTAATTTACCTGAGTTGTATGTAAGAGAAGCAGATATCCCATCGATTTTAGGCTCAGCACTATATTCGAACTCAAAACTTTTACTTAAATTTAAAAAGTTTACAATTTTTTTTTCAAAATTGATCAAATCTTCTTCATCAAACGCATTTGCTAAAGAAAGCATTTTTACTCTATGAGGAAATTTTTCAAAATTTTTTGAAGGTGTAAATCCTAGTGTTTTGGAAGGAGAGTCTTTGTCATCAAAATCAAATTTTTTCTCGAGGTCCAAAATTTCTTTCTTTAATAAATCAAAATCTTTATCTGATATTATTGGAGCGCTTTCCTCAAAGTATTTTTTGCTATATTTTTTGTATTGTTTTATTTTTTTTTTGTATTCTTTCTTTGCTTTTGCACCTTTTAACATCTTAATCGAAAAGTCTTTTAAATTTGTTTAACATACCTTTTTTTTCTTTTTTAAGTTCTACCTGAGACTTATATTTTTTATTAAATATTTTGTAGGATTTTTCGTACCATTTACTTGATTGATAGTTGTAACCTAGTAGGGAAGCATATCTTTGTGACTCATTTTCTAAACCAATTGTGTAGTATAATTCAACCAGTCGATGTAAAGCTTCCTCAACATAAATTGTTTTTTCATATTGTTCGACGACTGTTTTATATCTGTTGATTGACGCAATCCATTTTTTTTTCTTTCTGTAATGTGATGCAATGTACATTTCTTTTGAAGCTAAGTAATCTTGAATTAGATCTAATTTAAATTGTGAGTCTAAAGCATAATCTGAATTCGGATATTCTTTAACAATAAAATTAAATTTTTCCTGTGCTTTCAATAGTGGGCCTAAATCTTTTTTTTCATCCACAATTTTTTCATAATAACACATCGCAAGCAAAAAATGTGCATATTTCAAATCTGGATTTTTTGGATAAGTTTTTATAAATCTTTCAAGCTCAAATTCCGCATCAAAATAATAATCTTGAGCATAGTATACATAGGCAGCCATCAACGCAGCTTTTGGAGCCCATTCTGATTGGGGAAATAATAATTCTGCTTCATTAAATTTTTGAGCAGCGAAAAGAGAGTCGCCTGCTTTAAATTCTTCATAACCTTCTCTAAATGCTCGTATCATTTGTTGTTCTACATCTTCTTCAACGATTGTAGAGACCTTTTCTTTTTTTGAACAATTAGTGAGGAAAAGAGAGATTAAGAAAAATATCAAAAAAATTTTTAAAAAATTCATAAATAATTTGTTTTAAGATTGTTTATTAAATAAATCTTAAGCGATAGATTTTAGAATATTCTTATTCAAAAAGGAATGCGGAATATTTTTCTCTTTTAGCTCAATAATTGAGAAATTTTCATTTTTACTTAGTAATTTTCTTAAGCCCTGATTGGTGATATAATGACCGCCTTGACAAGAAGAGATTTTACCAACTATTTTAAAACCTGATAAATATAGATCTCCAAGACAATCCAATATCTTGTGATTTACAAATTCTTTTTCATTTCTAAGCTTTTCTTGGTTAAGTATTTTATTTTCCTTAACTACTATTGCGTTATCTAGAGAACCGCCCTTTGCAAGATTTAAATTTTTAAGTTTTTCTATGTCTTCGTATAAACAAAATGTTCTTGAGTTATACATATCTGACAAATCTTCCATATAAATGTTAATATTATTTTTCTGATTATTAATTAATTTGTTATTAAAATTTATTTCAAAATCAATTTCTAAACTTATTTTACTTGGCTTAAAAGAAATAGATTTTTCACCTTCTTTGTAAACTATTTCTTTGTCGATAGTTATTATTTTTATTGGTTGGTCACTTATTTCAAAACCAGCTGAGTCAATTGCTTCAACAAAATTTTTAGAAGAACCATCTAGTATTGGCACCTCTTCAGCATCAATTTCTATTAATAAATTATCTATACCTTTTCCATATAATGCTGCCATTAAATGCTCTATAGTTGAAACAGACACACCATGTTCATTAGAAATCTTTGTACAGTACGAAGCACTCGAAACATTGAATACGCTTGGATAAATTATATTATTCGAAACTAAGTCAGTTCTTTTAAAATATATTCCAGTATTTGGTCTTTGAGGAACAAGCTTAATATTAACATTGTTTCCAGAATGAAGCCCAACCCCAGATAAGTTTATTTCTTTTTTTAAAGTTTTTTGTTTTAAAATTGACATCAAATGAACTTATATTCACCTGAAAAATTAAAGAAAAAACAAGTTATGTTACAAAACAATACAAGATTTAACTAAAAAAATTGAACATTTTCTCAAATAAACCCTGCTTTTTATTGTAAAGATTGTGCATCATAACCTCTGAGGGGTTAATGCCATCAGTTACCTTTTTTCCAGCAATACAGGGACTTATATCACTTTTTTCTGCAAAACTACTTGAATATTGATGACTGATAATTTTTTTTACCTCAATGTTACAATCTTTAAAGATTTTATTTAATGTTTTTACAGTTGAGTTTTGAACTGTGATAAAACTAATTTCAATAATAAATTCCTTATAACTTCTATTCTCTGGAAATTCTAAATATTCTTCACCATCAACTATGTATTTATCAACTAATAAATGTAATATAGCAAAATCTTTATTGTTTCTTGATATTAGTTGTTTGGCATCACTAATTAGTCTTACAACATCAGTCTCTTTTATTTTATCAGAATTGTATTTATTTTTTAAACTTAAAGAAAATTTATTATACTTAGCATCAGTAATTACATAAACTTTTTCAATAAATCTTCCAACTTCCTTTTCAAAATCTTTGACTTTTTCTAAAACAAATTTTGATAATACAATAAGATTTAGATTATCATCTAAAGTATCCGGCATAAGGTAATTTTTTTGATAACTAGAGTAAGAATCTTTGGATTCAAAGTAATCGATATGTAAGTTTTGACCAACTATTGCAAGATAAAAAAATTGACTCTCGTTGTTAATCATCAGTTATTACCTTATTAGGAATTCTCAAATCTACAATTTTTACTTGATTGAATTTTTCATCATTAATAACTCTAAAACCGAAATTTAAATCATCAATTTTTAGATTAATTGGAAATTTAATTTTTTTTTTATTTTCTAATTCTATATCTATTCTTTTGCTTGGAAAAAAATTAATTTTTTTAATTTTTCTAATATCAAAGTCAGATTTTTTAATGATTTCTATTGTTTGAAAAATTTTTTTCATGTCATTAGTTCCAGTAACTTCAGGAATATTTTTTGGCAAAGTTTCTGGTTCAATAATTTTTCCATTATTTCCTAAAATAACTAATTCATTCATATTTTTAACAAACCCTATAGCCTTAGCTGACTCAAGATAAACCTTAACTTGGTTTGGGTATATTTTTTTTACGTTATAACTTTTTATTTGATTTACAGAATTAAAAAGTTCGAATGACTTTTTATTAAGTGTAAAAATATTTGATCCAACTAAATCTGTAAATTCATTTTCCAAAAATGCATTATCAGTTTTATTTAAACCAACTACTTCTATTTTTTTTACATTAAAAAAATTATTATATTTAAAATTTGAATTATGTGTCGAGGATAAAATTAAAAAAACAATTAAAAGGAAAAAAATATAGTTTTTTTTATCTAATTTTCGAAGCATCTTTTATAATCCAGTCTATTAATGAAAAGAAATTCATTCCATGATGTAATGCTATTTCTGGAACTAATGAAAGATTTGTCATTCCCGGTTGAGTATTAATTTCCAAAAGATAAAACTTTCCATTATTAAATCTAAAATCAGATCTAGTAACCCCTCTGCACTTTAAAACTTTGTGAGCTTTTAATGCAATATTCATCACGTTTTGATATTCCTTTTTTTTAATATCCACTGGAATAATATGTTTTGTTTTTGCCTTAGAGCTGTACTTAGCCTTATAGTCGTAAAACTTTCTTTTAGGTTTTAACTCTATTGCTCCTAATTTTTTTTTACCAAGAATTGCAACTTGAATTTCTCTTCCTGGTATAAATTCTTCTACTAAAATTTCCTCATAAGCTCTAAGTTTTTTTAAATTATTAATAATATTTTTTTCATTACAAATATAAACACCTAAACTTGATCCCTCATTTATAGGTTTGATAACTACAGGAAATTTAATTTTTTTTTTTAATAATTTTATAACTTCTTTTTTATTTAAATTTGTTTTTATTTTTTGAAATTTTGGTGTTAAAATTTTGTTTTTAATAAATAATTTTTTTGAAATTTCTTTATCCATTGCCATCATAGAAGATAAAACGCCTGAATGGGTGTACCTAACCCCTTTACTTTCTAAGTAGGTTTGAATGAAACCATCTTCACCAAATCTTCCGTGTAAAGCGTTAAAAACAACATGGGGAGAAAATCTATCAATATTTTTTGTTAAATTCTCATCGGGTTCAACTATTTTACAATTATATTTTTTTTTAATACAGTTTTTCACTGCTTTTGCGGTTTTGAGACTAATAGATCTTTCACCTGAAATACCGCCTCCAAGAATAAGAATCCTTTTTTTCATCTATTCTATTATTTCTATCTCAAGATCTAAATATATGCCTGTTTTTTTTTTAACCTCGTCTCTAACAAAATTAATCAATTTGTTCATTTCAGAAAAAGAGGCATTTTTTGAATTAACAAAGAAATTGCTATGTTTAGATGAAATTTTAGCATCACCAAAACTGATATCTTCAGGCACACTTTCTCTTATAAGTTCCCATACTTTCCTTTCAGTGCTTTTGACTGGATTTTTAAAAGTGCTCCCACCAGTTTTGACTCTTAATGGTTGAGATAACTCTTTAAGTTTTTTTAATCTTTCAATTTCTTTTCTTATTAATTCCTTGCTTCTTTTTTTACATTCAAATGTGGCACTTAAAAAGATTAAGTCATAAGGCAAATTGCACTCTCTATAATCAAAAATAATATCCTTCGCTCTAATCGAACTTACCCTGCCTTCAAAATCTACTACTTGTATTGAAACTAAAAAATCTTTGAATTCAGAGCCAAAACATCCAGAATTCATTCTAATACCACCGCCTACTGAGCCTGGTATACAAGACAAAAATTCTAAACCAGATAAACCGTTTTCACAGGCAAAATCAGAAACATTTTTATCTAAAGATGAACAACCAGCAATTAATTTATTATCATCAATCAATGATATATTGCTAAAATTTTTACCTAACTTAATAAAAATTTTTTCCCCCAATTTTTCACTAATTAAAAGATTAGATCCTGCTCCTAAAATATGTTTTTTATATTTTGGTACTATTTTTAAAAAACTTATTAGCTCTTTTAAATTTTCTGGTTTAAAAAAAACTTTTGCTGATCCACCAATATTCATCCAATTCAGATTTTTAAGAGAGAAATCAAATTTTAGATTAGAATTGTTTTGATCTTTAAAGATTTTAAATTCTTGCATGTTCATTGTTTAAGAAAATTTTTAAGCTCTTTTAACCATCCAGATATTGATCCGGCACCCATTCCAATTACAATTTCATTTCCTTTTAAATTGTTTTTAAAGAAATTTACAAGGTCATGTTTTTGATTAACCACAATTACTAACACTTTTGAATTTTTTGATATATCTCTAGCAAATTTTTCATATTTAAATTTCAGTTTAATTTTTTCACCTGCTTTAAAAACAGGGCATAACAACACTTGATCTGAATTTTTAAATGATTTGCTAAAATCACCGCTTAAATCATTTAGTCTTGAAATTCTGTGTGGTTGAAAAATAGATATGACTTTTTTGTTTAAAAAGCTTTTTTTTACACCATTTAAAACTTCTTTAATTTCGGTTGGGTGATGAGCATAATCATCAAAAAAAGTTACACCATTAAAATCAAAAACTTTGTTAAACCTTCTTTCAACTCCTTGAAAATCTTTGAGGCTTTTTTTTATTAAGCTTGTAGATATTCCTATATGAGAAGTTAATGCAAATGTTGCAGCCGCATTACTTATATTATGAAATCCAATTAAAGGGATTTCTATATTGTTGACACTTATTTTTTTTTTATTGGGTATTTTTATAATTAAATCAAAAATTGATCTATTTAATTTGTACTTTATATTTGAAATTCTAAAATTAGAATTTCTATTAACACCATAAGTAAAATAGTTTTTAACAAGACTTTTTTTAAGTAAACTTCTATTATTAACGTCATCAATACACAAAAATGCTTTGCCGAAAGAGGGAACGTTTGAAATAAATTTTTCAAAATACTTTTTTAAATTATCCTCAGATTTATAAAAATCCATATGTTCTCTATCGATATTAGTAATAATTGAATAGGTGAATGGGACTTTAATAAAACTACCATCGGACTCATCAGACTCTAGTACACACCATTCGCTTTTACCTAATTTAGCTGAGTTGTTAATTGAATTTATTACACCTCCATTAATTATTGTAGGATCCAATTTTGCCTTTGAAAAAATATTAGCAATCAATGATGTTGTAGTAGTTTTTCCATGTGAACCTGCAACAACAATATTTTTTTTTAATGAGATCATGTGTGCAAGCATGTCTCCTCTTTTATAAATTGGTAAATCTTTTTTCTTAGCTGCGTTTAACTCAATATTATTATTTTTAATTGCTGAGGATATGACAATAATATTAGCCTTGTTTAGATTGGAAGTTTTGTGTTTTGTAAAAATTTTAATATTACTTTTTTTTAGTCTTTCAATGTTTTTATTTACTGAAATATCACTTCCTTGTATTTTGAAACCAAGTTGTTTCATTATTAATGCCAATCCACTCATACCGATGCCTCCTATGCCAATGAAATGGATTATTTCTTTTTTTCCTAGATTAATTTTCATAAAAAGTTTGTTCTATCATACTAAGGTTTTCAGACCATGATCCTTCAAAAATAAAATTACTCATTTTCTCTACTTTGTTATCTAACATTTTTTTATTATGAATATTTTTTTCATAAAACTGATAGAGATAGTTTTCAAAAATCTCATGTTCATTAATAAGCCAACCAAAATTTTTATCCACATAAAATTTTGCATTAAAATATTGGTGATCATCTTTTGAAAATGGAAAAGGAATTGCTAAAAATGGGATCTTTAAAGAGACAAGCTCTGATAAAGTTGATGCCCCAGCGCGGGTGATTGCAAAATCACACAACGACATAATTTCACTTAACTTATCTTCAAAAGTAAAAACTTTATTTCTAATACTATTCTGTTCATAAAAGTTTTTTAGATATTCTTGGTTAGACTCACTAGTTTGGTGATATATTGTTAGGTCTATCATTTTTGAGATCCTTAAAATATCTTTAAGAAAAATAGTGTCTAATTTTTTTGCTGTTTGACTTCCCCCAATTATTAAAACTTTAAGTTCTTTATCAGATGATGAAGTTTTTTTTTGTTTCAAAAATTCTTTTCTAACTACGGGTTTGATTACTTTAAGTTTATACAAAAATTTTGAGGGTAAATTTTTTAAATTAGTTTCATACGCAAATATTTTTTTGCAAAATCTTAATAATAATAAATTAGATCTTCCAATTACTAAATTGGGTTCAAAAAGGAATATTTTTATATTTAAAATTCTTGCTGCTAAGCAGTGTGGAATACTCATATATCCGCCTGTAGATAAAAGCAATTTTGGATTTTCTTTTTTAAGAAAAAATAAGGATTTTAAAAATGAATTAATTAAAAAAAAAGGAAATATTAAAATACTAAAATTTTTTTTAAATTGTGGGATGTGAATTTCATTTACATTATAATTTTCTTTTTCAATGAAATTAAGACCTCTTTTATCTGAAATTATTTTTACATTAAATTTTTCCTTAAAAAAATCATAAAATACCTTAGCTGGCATAACGTGCCCTCCTGTCCCGCCAGTGCTTATTATCATGGAGCTCATTTATTTATTTTTCTCTTTGTTAAATTTAAAATTATTCCTATTAATATTGAGGAACCAATTATAGAGGAACCTCCATAACTAAGAAATGGCAAAGTCATTCCTGTTGTAGGTAAAAATCTAATATTTACTCCAATATGAACTAAAACTTGAAAAAGAATTAACATTACGGAGCCAACAAGTATTAATTTGAAACATTCATCTTCTATAATTGATACTTTTTTGAAAACTCTAAAAATAAGACATAGAAATATTAAAATAATTCCTATTATTGATATTATTCCAAATTCTTCAGCTATTACGGCAATAACATAATCTGTATGGGCCTCTGGCACTCTAACATTCAAAGTGCCTTCTCCAATACCTTTTCCAAAAAAACCTCCATTCATAATTGCTTCTGATGCTCTCTCAGACTGATAATTTCCTTTTGAAGTTAAATCAAAAAATGAATCAATTCTAAATTTTATGTAACTCAATTTCGGGATAAGGTTAATCATTAGAAACAAGGTGCATAAACTAATTAATATAAAAAGAATTAAAAATATAAGATTTATACCTGAAACAAATATGAGACTTAACCAAAGAGATAATACTAATAATGTTTGACCAATATCTGGCTGCAAAAATAGTAAAAAGATAATCGGAATGATTGTGATCAAACTTAAAAGATATCTTACATACTTATTAGAATATTTTTCAGATGTAAGTATCATTGATAGTATGATTATTAAAAATGGTTTAAGTATTTCGATTGGTTGGAACCTTGGAAAAAAGAATATATCTAACCATCTTTTAGAGCCTTTAACCTCTACACCAATAAATGGGACTAAAATTAAGGCACAAAATATTATGAAAAAAGAAACTAGTGACAGTTTATAAAAAGTTTTTTCTTCAAGTAAGGAAAAAAAGAAAATTGTGAAAATTCCTAAAAGAGTATAAATAAATTGCTTAAAAAAAAAGTAATAACTTGTTGTCTCTAGTTTGGTAGATGCAATTAAAGAAGTTGAAACAAGTGAAAAAAAAATACCTAAAGAAATTAACAAGATTATTAAAAAAAATAAAAATTTATCAATATCTTTCCACCAATTATATAAAGAAAAATTCATATCTTATTTTTTTCCATTAATGCCAATTTTTCTTAACTGATAATTAAAATATTTTCCTCTATCCTCGAAATTTTTGAAATCATCAAAAGAAGCTGAGGCAGGACTAAAAAGAATAATTTTTTCATTCGATATATGTTCTTTTTTAAAGTCAATTTTAACTTTCTTTAATGCAGAAATCATATTGTTAAACTTTTGATAATGAACTTTATCTTTTAGTCTTTTTACAAAAAATTTAGCATTTTTCCCGAATATATAGGCTTTTAAATTTAAACAATCTTTTTTACTTAATGTAAATTTATCCCCTTTTTTTGGTAACCCTCCTAAAATCCAGAAAGTTTTCTTCTTAGTGTCTATAAGCTCTTGAGTGGAAGAAAATGATGTCGATTTTGAGTCATTAATTACCTTAATTTTTTTACTATTTATCACAATTTCATTTCTAAATCTTAAACCCTTAAATTTATTTAAAGTAGGTATAATCTTTTTCAAATTAATTTTTAAAGAATTACAAATACTGAAAATGAAGATAAGATTTTTTTGATTAACATTGTTATTTAGGTAGTTATTTTTAATTAATTTTTGAAATTTCAAATAAATTTTCTCATCAACTCTTAAAACTTTTGAATTTATCTTTTTTTTATTTAATATTTTATCAATAATCTTATTTTTATTTTCTATAAAAGCGTATGAACTTTTATTTTGCATTAAAATAAGTTTGATTTTACTTTTGACGTAATTTTTGAAATTGCCGTGTCTTTCTAGATGGTCGACTGAAACATTTAAAATCGCTGCAAAATTAGTTTTATAGTATTTGCTATATTCGATTTGATAAGAAGAAGCTTCAACAACAAATAATGTTTTTTTGGTAAAATGATAATTTGATAAAATAGATTTTCCGATATTGCCCACTAATTTTGTATGAATTCCTTGAGACTTAAGAACTTGATATAAAAGTTTGCAAGTTGTTGATTTCCCATTTGTTCCCGTGATTGTGATAAAAAAATTTTCTGGAAAACTTTTATAAAACACATCCAAATCAGAGATGATCTTTTCTCTATTTTTTATTATTTCATTTGATAATAAACATTTTCTGTAATTTATCCCAGGGCTTAATAAAACGTAATCAAAATTCCTTACTTTATCACTTCCTCTAGTAAACTTTCTGTTATAAGGAAGATTTGTTAAAGGTAAATTATCATCAAAAACTTTTAAATCATTTTTTGTTTTCAAAAAGTTAAAGGCGGACTTGCCAGTTTTGCCATATCCATAAATTAGAATTTTTTTATTCTGGAAGAATTCCTTTGTAGATTTCATCTTAGTTTTAAAGTGGCTAAACCAATCATTGCCAAAATAAGAGATATAATCCAAAATCTTATAACTATTGTAGACTCAGCCCAACCTTTTTTTTCAAAGTGATGATGAATTGGTGCCATCATAAAAATTCTTTTACCTGTTAGTTTGAATGAAACAACTTGCACAATTACAGAAATTGCTTCTAATACAAATAGTCCACCGGTAATAGCTAACACTATCTCGTGTTTTGTTGTTACTCCAATTGCACCTAAAGAACCGCCCAAAGCCAATGAACCTGTATCCCCCATAAATATTTTAGCAGGTGGCGCGTTAAACCATAAAAAACCAATTGATGCTCCGATGATTGCTCCGCAAAAAACCGCAACTTCTCCAACACCCTCTATATAAGGAATTAATAAATAGTCTGCAAAAATTATGTTTCCTGACACATAACTTATAAAACCAAAACACCCAGCAACAAGTATAACAGGAACGGTGGCTAATCCATCCAAGCCATCTGTTAGATTTACTGCATTGGAGGATCCAACAATAACAAATAAATAAAAAGGTATAAAAAACCATCCTAAGTTAATTACTAAATTTTTAAAAAATGGAAAATACAAATTAGTTTTAATATCAGAGTCTATAAATTTATAAAAAATAATTAACGAAATTAGACAAAGAAAAATTTGAATTAATATCTTTAATTTTGAAGAAATCCCATTTGAGTTATTATTTTTAATTTTTTTATAATCATCAAATGCACCTAAAATTCCAAAGGATAAAGTGATAAATATTAACAACCAATTATATGGATTTAATAAATCAGCCCACAAAAAAACACCTGTGAATAAACCTATTAATATTAAAACTCCTCCCATAGTGGGTGTTCCAATTTTTTTGATCAAATGATCTTCTGGTCCATCAGAGCGAATAGGATTTGTAATTTGTTTTGACGAAAAAAAATTTATAAACTTATCCCCTATTAAAAAAACTATGATCATTGCAGTAATCACAGCCAAACCTGTTCTCACAGTTAAAAAGTTAAAAAAATTAAGGAAAGAATATGTATCCGAATAGCTTGTAAGTATATTATATAACATTGTTACAAATTTTTAATTATCTTATTTAATCCAGTTGAGTTAGATCCTTTTACCATTAAAAAACTATTATTAGGTAATTGTTTTTTTATCAAATTCATAATCTCAGATTTATTGTTTAATATTTTGCCTCTCATTTGTGGTTTTAATTTGTTAAATGTATGTTTTGTATAGTCACCATAAACATGAGTTTTATTTATGTTAGATTTATTAATATACTTCGCAATTTTAATGTGAAGTTTTTTTGAAAATTTTCCTAATTCAAGCATATTCCCAATTAAAATAAATTTTTTCTTACTATCCTTATAGTTTTTGTCAAATCTATCTAATGCAAATTTAAACGAAAGAGGATTTGAATTATAACTTTCGTCAATAATAGTTAATTTTTTTTTTTCGTTTTTATATCTTATTATAGTGCCTCTGCTCTGGGAAATTTTGAAATTTAAAAATAAATTTGTAGGCAATGCATCAACATAAAAATAATTAACAATAATACTCAGTGTAGATAAAATATTTTCTTTAAAATCTACTAAATAATCAGGAATTAGAAAAAATTTTGTTTTCCCCTTTATCAAAAATTTACATAAAAATTTATTTCTATTTTTTCTTTTCCCTAGATAAACGACATCAGCTAATTTATTTTTTTTACTGAAAGTTATAATATTTAAATTTCTCATTTTTGCTTTTGAAATAAAATAGTTACAGTATTTGTCGTCCTTATTTATAATCATTACTCCGGAGGGAGAAATATTATTTATCATTTCACCCTTAGCTTTTGCAATCTCATCTAGTTTCTTAAAATTCTTAATATGAGCATATGAGATATTTGTAATTAAACCAACATTAGGTCTTATTAGTTTTGTTAAAATGTCTATTTCTCCCTTTTTATCCATTCCGACTTCTAAAACTGAGAACTTTGTCGATTGAGGTGAATTTATTATACTTAAAGGCACACCGTATTTATTATTAAAGGAATTTTTTGAATAATATGTTTTGTCTAATTTATCTAAACAAAATCCAGTTAAATCTTTAACTGATGTTTTTCCAGCAGATCCGGTTATTGCAATATAATTGCTGTCTAAAGACTTTCTATAAATTGAGCTAAATTTATTTAGTTTCTCGAAAGGATTTTTACAAAATATATTTCTGGAATTTTTAGATTTTTTATTTGTGATCGCTAAAATTGCATTATTTTTTATCGCCTCAATTCCAAATTTATTTCCATCAAATTTTAGACCCTTCACCCCAAAAAATACTGAATTTTTTTTAATATCTTTAGAGTTTAAAGACACTGAGTTTATAAGAGTTCTTTTATTTAAAATTTTATTATTGAAAGTTTCAGTTAAAATATTTGTTTTAAGAGAATTCGATAATAAGTTATTCTTCTTTCTAATAGCTTTAATAATCTCTAATTTATCCGAGAAAAAAAGTCTTTTTTTATATTCTTGATAATTTTCGTGTCCCTTTCCAGCAACGATTAGAATATCACCTGAATTTAATTCACTAACAGCTTTTGAAATAGCGTCAGACCTTGAGGAAATTTCAATGTATTTTTTTTTCTTAATTTTCCTCTTTATCTGGTCTCTTATTACCTTAGGGTTTTCAAACCTTGGATTGTCGTCAGTTAAATATATTTTATCACAATACTTGTTTGCAATATCTCCCATTAAAGGTCTTTTACTTTTATCCCTGTCCCCTCCACATCCAAATACTAATGAAATTTTACTTAAAGGATAATCTTCTTTTATATTTAATATAACTGTTTTTAAAGCATCTGGAGTATGCGCATAATCAAGTATTACTCTTGACTTGTTCTTTAATTTACCAATCTGTTCTAATCTTCCATTAATAGGTTTTATCCTACTAATATTCCTAATAATGGTATCAATCTTAATGCCTGATAAATATGCTGCCAAAACTGCAAAAAGTAAATTCTTTATCTGAATACTGCCAATTAAATAAGAATTGAATGAATATTCTTTATTTAATAGAGTAAAATTAATTCTTTTTTTATCGTTGATTTTTTGTATTTTTTTTAAGTTAATGAAGGAATTTTCACTACCTATTTTGTGAATCCTCAATTTCTTTTTTTTTGAGATCTTTTTAAGTTCTTTTTCTTGAGATATTCCATTTTCAAAAATTATATTTCCTTTATTAAGCAACAATTTATCAAAAAGAATAAGTTTAGAATTCAAATAATCTTTAAATGTTTTATGATAATCTAGATGATCCCTTGACAAGTTTGTGAATAACGCAGTTTTTAAATTTATTCCATCTAATCTATGTTGTTTTAAACCATGACTTGATGCCTCTATAATTACGTCATCGATCTTTAAACCTTTTAATTTCTGGAGAATGTAATGTATTTTAAGAGGATCTATCGTTGTATTATTTGTCTTTGACTTAACTTTTTTTGATAAAACCCCCAAAGTTCCAATGGCAGCAGCTTTTTTTTTGCTCAGGGACAATATTTGATAGAAAAAATTTGCTATTGAAGTTTTGCCATTTGTGCCGGTTACAGCAATAATATTTTTAGGTTTTTTTTTATAAAAATTACTCGCAGCCTCCGCCAATGCTTTTCTTGGGTTTTTTCTTTTAATAAATAAAATTTTTTCTTTATTAAATCCCTCAAAATTTAAATTAGAAACAATAATTTTTGAGCCATTTTTTATAGCGTCTTTAATATAATTATTTCCGTTTAATTTATTTCCCTGAATAGAAAAAAAAATATCGTTAGTTTTGCAATCTTTGCTATTAAATCTAATATTTTTAAATCTAATGGATTTATAGGCTGGCTTTATTTTTTTTATTAATTTACCCAATAACATTTTTTTTAAATTCTTAGTATTTTGTGGCTAAAATAGGTCCTATTCTTTCTATTATTTTTGCCGCTACTTCTACTGAAGTCCACCCAGCGGTATTGAAAGGTGTGCCTACAAATGAACCTGGTTTGTTTCGATATTTATAAACATAATCCTTGGATAATTTAGTATCTTCCAACATAACAATTAAAACATACTTTGGCTTATTTGTTGGAAAAATTGATGCAAAGGTATTGATTTTTTTTTTAGTATATTTTCCGTTTTCTACAATAAGTGCAGTACCTGTTTTTCCCCCAACATCATATCCCTGTACATCTGCTAAACTTGCAGTACCCTCTGTAACGACTTTTCTCAAAATTTTATTTGTTTTTAAACTTACATCTCTGCTTAAAACTCTTTTTCTTTTTTTCGAGCTAATATTTTTTACTAAAGTCGGTGTAATATCAAAACCACCATTTGATATAATTGCGTAACCTTTGGCAAGTTGTAGAAGTGTAGTTGTAATACCATGACCAAACGAGACAGTTAAAAGTTTACACTTTCCCCAATTAAAAGGGATTGGTGTCCCAATCTCTGTAATGTCAAATTTAATATCACCAAGTATACCAATTTGATTTAAAAAATTTCTAATCTTCTCAATACCTAGTTTTTGACCTATCTTAACAGATCCTATATTTCCTGAATTAATTAAAATTTCTTCGACTGATAAATTTTGTGATAGATTCTCATCATACTCTGAGATTGTTCTACCTCCACATTTAATTTTTTTTTCAAGATTATTGAACATGTCATTTGGTTCAATTAATTTTTCATTAAATCCTGCTGCTATTGTAAATGTTTTAAAAACTGATCCAAACTCGTAAACCCCTTTAGTCACTCTATTGATATACTTTTTATCAGAAATATTATTACGTTTATTAATGTCAAAATCAGGCAAAGACACTAATGATAGTATCTCACCACTATTAATATTCATTAAGAGACTTGCGCTTCCAACATTTTTGAAAATTTTTTCTGAATTGATAAGTTCTTGTCTGACAAGAAATTGAATTTCTTTATCTAAAGTCATAGTAAGTGGTTCGGTATTTGTTTTAAGATAATTATCGAAGCTTTTTTCAATACCTGACACTCCAAAATTTTCGTCATCTATCTGGCCCATCGTATGAGAAAACAAATTGTTATCGGGATAAATCCTTGTAATTTTTGGTTCAAGAACTAAAGACTTTTCTCCTAATAATTTTATTTCTTCTGACTTTTGGGGAGTAAGTTTTTTTTTTAAATAGAAAAATTTTTTCTTCTCAATATTATTTTCAATTTTTTGAAAGTCTAATTCAGGAAATGAATATTTTAATTTTAATAAAAATTTTTTTTTGTCATTAATTAAGTTTGGTTTAATTCCAACATTATAAGTAATAACTGATTTGGCAATAAAACTACCGTCGATATCAACAATATCAGCACGATAGTTTTCAGTTTTTTTTGTCATTTGATATAGTTGATTTGGACTACTTGATCCCAAATATATTATCTTAGTTGAATAGAGTAAAAATATGAAAAGAATGAAAAAAAATAGAAATGCAACTCTATTAAAGGAAACTATCTTTTTTTTTTCTGAGAATGCAAAACCATCTTCGTTTTCAATTATATATATTCTTTTTTTATTATTATTCATTAAAATCTAACTTTTTTATATCTTTTGGATCTATTGGAATAAATTTATCTTTAAACAATTTTTTTTTTAACTCAATTAATCTTTCAGGTGTGGTTAAATAATCATTTTCCAAAAGTAAAAAATCAAATTTCTCTTCTAAAATTTTCACTTCCTCCTCAAGTATAAAAATGTTTTTTTCTAATTGCCTTGTGGATGATTTAACAATCGATGTTGTAACAATAAGGGAAACAATAGAGAAAAAAATTATATATTTTTTCATAGTTTTTCTGAAAATTTTTCAATGTTTAATAAATTTTCGTATTTCAAAAATACATTCATATTATTTTCATATGCACCAATTTTTTTTACTGCCCTTAATTTTGCAGATCTAGATGGTGGATTTAATTTTAATTCCTGAGAACCAGGTGTGACTGGTTTTTTCGTTATAAGACTAAATGACATTTTTTTTAATTTTTTCTCTGGTAAGTACCTTGAGACTTTATCTTGACTTGAAAGATGATTAAAAAAAAATTTACAAATTTTATCCTCTAAAGAATGAAACGAGACTGTTATTATGACTCCATTTTGACTGACAATTTTTGTAGATTCATTTAAACCTTTAGTAAGTTCACTTATTTCTTTATTTACAAAAATTCTTAAAGCTTGGAAAACTTTAGTTGCTGGGTTAGTTTTTGTATGATATTTTTTTGTTATTCTTTTAACTATAGTAACCAAATCCTGAGTATCCAAATTTTTTTTTTTTCGTTCAAGTACGATTTTTTTGGATATAAGTTTTGATTTTTTTTCTTCACCGAAGTACTTAAAAATTTGCTCTAATTCTTTTTGATCTAACTTATTTATTGCATCTTTGGCAGAAAAATCATTTAGCCCCATTTTCATATTAAGTTCACCTTTGCTATCAAATGATAGACCCCTTGAAAGATCTTTAATTTGATTTAAAGAGTAACCCAAATCAAAAACTATACCTTTGACCTCATCATCAATTTTCAGGTCCTTTATTTGGCTAAACTTTATATTATGAAAATAAAATCTATCTTCAAATTTCCTTTTTAGATCTGATGCAATGTGAAAAGAGTTTTTATCTCTATCAATAGCTATTACTTTAGTGTTTGGGTATTCTAATATTTTTTTTGAGTAACCACCTTGACCAAATGTACAGTCTATAAAAGTGCCACCATTTTGAGGGGTAATAATATTTATAACTTCATTTAGAAGTACCGGATAATGTAATGTTTTTTCCGGTAAAATAGTGGCACTCATTTATTTTTTTGAAGACCATTAATTTTTTTGTCTTCTTAAAAATGCTGGTATTTCTAGTTCGTCTTCTTCATCTGAGTCAGTGTCCTCATTTATATTTGTCTCATGATCAGAGTTTATGGTTTGTGACTCGTCAAATAATTGAGGATCTTCTGCATCCAAATTGAAGTTTTCAAGTCCATTAGACTCATCACCCGAAGTATTTACATCGTTATCGCTAAGTATCAGTTTTTCCTCAAACGAATTCTCCTCGTTTCTGGCTTCACTTGTAATAGGATTTTCTACTGCCATTTTTTCATCAACCATAGAAGACATCAAATCATTTTCTGAGACTTTGATATCACTCGTCTCTATTTTTAATGCATTAGCTCCACTTGTTGATAGTCCTTTATTCAATTCATAAGAGTAATTTGGTCTTAAATTTGAAAAATCGGAATAGCCTGGATTTCTGTTATGTATTCTATGCACCATGTTGATTACTGATTTCGACTCAGGTTGTTGCCCATCTAACGAAGTTGCAACAATTGATACTCTCAATCTACCTTCTAAGGATGGGTCAATTATGCAGCCTTTAATAAATTCTACCTCTGGATCAACTTCAGATGTAATTTTTTTAACAACTTCATCAACTTCAAAAAGGGTTAAGTCTTTACCGCCAGTAATATTTATTAATAAACCTTTTGCACCCTTTAAAGAATAGTCATCAATTAAAGGGTTGCTTATAGCTTGTTCGGCAGCATTGATAGCTCTGTTTTCTCCTTCAGCTTCACCAGTGCCCATCATCGCTTTACCCATTGAACTCATTATAGACTCTACATCCGCGAAATCTAAATTGACTAGACCAGGACGTACCATTAAATCAGTTACACTTTGAACACCTTGTAAAAGCACGTCGTTTGAAAGTTCAAATGACTCTTCGAAAGTTGTCTTCTCATTTGCAATCTTAAATAAATTTTGATTTGGAACTACTATTATAGTATCTACGTGTTTTCTTAATTCCTCTAGACCTTGTTGGGCTCTTCTCATTCTAGATGAGCCTTCATATAAAAAAGGTAAAGTTACAACACCTACCGTAAGAATATTAAGTTCCTTTGCAGCTCGAGCAATTACATGAGCAGAACCAGTTCCTGTTCCACCACCCATTCCTGCAGTTATAAAAACCATATTTGCACCTTGCAAACAATTTACTATTTCATTTAATGACTCGTCAGCAGCAGCTTGACCAATATCAATTTTTGATCCAGCTCCTAGACCCTTTGTTAAATTTAAACCAATTTGTATTTTTGCCTTTGCTTTACTGTGGATTAAATCTTGTGCATCAGTATTAACCGCCACAAATTCAACTCCTTGAAGTCCACTCTCAATCATTTTGTTAATTGCATTTCCTCCAGCACCACCTACACCTAAAACTAGTATTCTAGGTTTGAGCTCCTTTATCTCTGGTGTTTTAAAATTAATTGTCATTGTTCCCCCTCTTTATTAATTTATCTTTTTTTCCCATTTAAGACTTGCCCTGTTTAAGTTTGATTTTTTGATAGCTTTTGCCTTAAATTTTTCAAATAATGTTGGTTCCCAAATTTGGAAGGTCTTGCCTAAACCAACAAATAAAATTCTTGTTTTAATTTTCGAATGTTGAAGAAGTTTTTTTGTTAAAGATATCCTACCCTCTGTATCAAAAATTAAATTCACACTTTCAGATAAAATTGAAGTAGAAAAATAATCCTTTTTTTCTTCAAATGGATTTAAGTTATCAATTGCATCTGATATTTTTTCAATTCGATCTTGAGGCCAACCTTCTAGGCATTGTTGATTAAATGAAGGAAAACAAATTATACTATTAAATCCCAAACTGGATAAATGTGATCTAAATTGTGCAGGCACAGATACCCTTCCTTTTTTGTCTATATTGTTTTCGTACGTCGATAAAAACATAATCCATAATTAACCCATTTGGGTAATTATGGGAATATATGGGTTTTTGATGCAACCGTCAATACCTATAATTTAAGCCCAATATCGTGAAGGAACATTTGAGAAACAAAATTTTTAGTGATTTGCTAGATAAGCTATAAGCCGGGTTCTGTCATTTAAACTTATCATTTATCTAGGCCTTAAGTCGCCTTAAGGCTCAAGCAACTAACCCTGATGACTAGCCAAAGACTGCTTTTAGTTTTAACAATGTCATCTCTACTCAGTTTTGCTCTCAGTGGGGTTTTCCATGCGTTATCTGTTACCAGACAACCGGTGTGCTCTTACCACACCTTTTCACCCTTGCCTTGATGAGGCGGTTTATTTTCTGTGGCACTATCCCTAGGGTTTCCCCCGCCAGTCGTTAACTGGCACTGTGTCTTTGTAGAGCCCGGACTTTCCTCTTTAAAAATTAAAGCGATAAGTCGCTTATCTAGCAGTTAGTTATTTACAGTAATTTAGGGATTATACAATATTAATTTAATCCGCGTTTTATAAGGTTTTTTGCTATTTCTAAACATTCATTATCAATTTTTCCATTAATTATTTTTGACCTAAATCTTCTTTGAAAAGCTTTAATAACATACCTCGAATATTTGGTCTTTTTATTAATGAGGCAATAACCTATTTTTTTAAGATAAAGATTGAAAAGCCTTTTGTTTTTTTTTGAAACTTCAATATCTTTAAATTTAAAATATTTTTTAGGTAAATTATACCAAATACCTATTTTATATTTAGCTAAATATTTCCATGGAAATTTCTCTCCAGGGTCTATTTTTCTGTTTGGCGCAATATCAGAATGACCCAAGAAATTTTTGCTTTTGATGTTATATTTTTTTTTTAAAATTTTTGATAATAATAAAAGACTTTTGATCTGTCTTATTGAAAATTTTTCATATTTATTCGTGTGGCCTGAGTTTTGAATCTCAATACCTATTGATCTATTATTTAAATTTTTATGACTCTTCCAACATGACAAACCCGCATGCCAAGCAACAAATTTGTCAGGGACCATATTAATAATTGTTCCATCTCTTTTGATGAAATAGTGACAACTTACCTTTGAGTTTTTATTTACCAACCTCTTAATTGCCTTTTTTTCAGATACCATTCCAGTATAATGAAAAATAACGTAAACAATTTCCTTTGGTGATCTCTTAAATTCGTCAAAATTTATTGAGTAATTTTGTTTAAAAATTTCCATTTTTGCCTATTTATTAGGGTTTTTTTGACAAATTTCTGATTTACTTTGCACTAAGATATATTATACAGAATTTAAATGAATAGAATAATAACAACATTGTTTGCAATTTTTATAATTCAATTACTAGTTGTAAATAAAACACTTAGTAATGAAGGTAAAGTTAGAGACTGTTTTGAAAAGCTTAATAGAGCTACATTTGCCTTAAATATGGGTTTAGATAAAGTGATTTTTAAACCTATATCTAAAGGGTATAGAAAGCTTCCTTCTCCGATAAGAACTGGAACAGGTAACGCTTTGAACAATTTATCAAATTTAATTACGATCCCGAATAATATTTTACAAGGTGATTTTGGATCTGCCGCAAATAATAGTGCTAGACTTTTAATTAACACTACACTTGGTATAGCTGGTATTTTTGATCCCGCTAATTCATTTGGATTTGAAAAAAGAGAAAAAGAGGATTTTGGACAAACGCTAGGAGTAATGGGAGTTGGGGAAGGTTGTTATTTAGTTTTGCCAGTATTAGGTCCAACTACTATCAGAGATACCGTGGGGTCTTTCGTTGCAATGAATGGTGGAGACGTATGGCATAATATTACCGTGAGAGATGACGAGGAATATGTCAAGGAATTTAAGGAGTCTGATTATTGGGCTTCGAGAGTTACGTCAGGTGTAGATTTCAGAGCTAAAAATTTAGAGGCATTTGACGCTATGGAAAAAAATTCAGTTGATCTATACGCAACTGTACGAAGTTTGTACCTACAAGACAGAAAGAAAAAAATTAATAATTCGAGTGACAAAACTGAAGCCATGGATGATGGTGACTGGGATACTCTAGAAAATCAATAAAAATTTTTAAGTATGAAGATTTTGAAAAATGTTATTGTTTCAATATTAATTTTATTTTTTTTAACAAATACCTCTTGGTCAAAAAATGCTTCTGAATTTATAAGTTCGTTAACGGATGACGCATCTCAAGTTTTATCAAGTAAACTATCGGATGATGAAAAGATTATTAGGCTTAAAGAAATTGGAGAAAAATCAGTCGACATAGAAGGAGTAGGTTTATACACGTTAGGTAAGTATAGAAAAACACTTACAGATAGCCAAAAAGAACAATACAAAGAGCTTTTTAAAAATTATTTTTTAAAAAGTTTTTCAGGACGTTTAGTTGGTTATACCGATGCAAAAATAACAGTCTTATCTGAAGAGATTAAAAATGAAAAGTATACAATTGTATTCTCAAAATTAATTGGAACTTCTGATAGACCGGAGGTTAAAATAGATTGGAGAGTTTATACAAAAGATCCTGAAAATCCTTTAATAAGAGATTTGGTGATTGAAGGATTAAGTTTGGCAAGAACCCAAAAAGAAGAGTTTAATTCTATAATCGTTAACAATGATGGTAGTATTGAAGCTTTATTTGATAATTTAAATAAATTCTTAGAAAATTAATAATTCTTTTTATTTTTAAGATCTTCTCAATTTAATTTTATTAAAACAAATTAACGTTTATTATAAGATTTTAAGATATGGATAAATTTACAATAGTAATTCCTGTTTATAATGAAGCAAAAAATTTAGCAATTCTTATTCCAAAGATTTACCGAGAACTTAAGAATATAAAATTTGAACTTATAATTATAGACGATAATTCTAAGGACGGGACTTATGAAATTTTGAAAAAATTTAAGAGGAAAAATTTTCGATATATAATTAGAAAAAAGGAGAGGGATTTATCAAGGTCTTGTATAGATGGTTTTAAAAAAGCAAGAACTAAAAATATAATTGTAATGGATGGTGATTTGCAACATAAACCTAGTGACATAAAAAAAATTTTGCATACATTTTTTGAAAATAACCCAGATTTTGTTGTTGGTACTCGCAATTTATTTAAAAATAAAAAACATAACCTCAATTTTTTTAGACTCTACGCATCAAGAATACTTATATTAATTGTAAATTTTTTATTAGGAGTAAAAACCTCTGATCCGATGAGTGGTTTTTTTATGTTTAAAAAAGAAGTATTTACTAAATCTCAAAAAAAATTGATTAAAAAAGGTTATAAAATATTGTTAGATTTAATTTATATTAAAAATCAAAAAGTTAAAGTTATTGATGTTGATATTAATTTTGATAGCAGAATAAAAGGTAAAAGCAAAATGAGTTTAAAAATTTTATTTAATCTTGTATCAATGATTTTAAAAAAATTTATTTCAAAGATTATATTTTAGTTGGTGGGCCCGCCAGGACTCGAACCTGGGACCAATACATTATGAGTGTACTGCTCTAACCAACTGAGCTACAGGCCCAATTAATCATCTTTACCTCTTTTTTCCACTCTATTCAAGCAACGATGGTGGGCCGTGTTGGTTACGCTCCAACTACCCCTGCAATGTCAATGCAGTACTCTACTATTGAGCTAACGGCCCGAATTTTTATTCAAACATTTTTATCATTCTTTTTGAAAAATATTTGTCTCTTTATTTATTGCATACATTAATGAAAAATTAATCATAAATAAAGTTATATTAAAATTATTAAAAAAAGATCCACTAGGTAGTATCGGTACAAAATTAATCAATAAATAAATTAAACAACCAGCCTGAATATAATTTTTGCTATCAATTATTTTTCTAATTATTCTAAAAGAAAGGTAAAAAATTATAGAAATTATTATTATTGTTCCAATAATGCCATGCTCAGCCAACATCTCTATATAAACTTGGTGAGGATGAGTTAGACAATAATATTCTTTATGAACAGAATTTTTTTTAGGATCACATGCCTCAATTCTATAATTTTTGTTGCCAACACCTAACCAAGGATTATTCTTAAAAACATAAAATCCAGATTTATAAAGTTTTATATATAAACTATTTTCAAAAAAATATTCTCTTTCATCCTTTGTCTTTATCTTGCTGAAAAGTTGATCAACATACCTGTATTTAACATAATCTGAAAAGTTAATAGTAAGAAAAAAAATTGCCAAAAATCCAAACAAAATTAATATTTTATTTTTAATCTTTACATAATCAATAATAGCTACAAAAATCAAAAAACCTACTAAAGCTTTTAACCCATTTGATCTTTCGCCTGTAAGAATTATTCCTATTAAACAAAACAAAATGATGACAAATCCAAATATTTTTAAATTTTTTTGAAATTTAAGATAATTAAGAATATATCCCAGGACTATAAAAGAAAAACCACAAATAAAAGCCCCGGGTATTTGTTCAGTTCTAAAAAAACTTACAACTCTGTAACCACGTGTTTGGATACCATCTGCAAATAAACTAGTACTAAAACCTAAAATATTACTTCCGGTAAATCTTTCTATATAAATATCAATTAAAACTACAAAAAATATAATGGTCCATACTTTAAGAATATTTAAATTTTTTTCATTAATATAAAAAAGATAGTTAACCATTATAAAAAAAAAAATGAATCTAAGAAATCCAAAATTTCTGTAAACACCTGACGATATATCTACTGAAATTAATGAGTTAAATACAAGGTACAAATTTAAAATTACTAGCAGAAAAACTGGTTTTGTATCATGAATCTTTATATTGTTTTGTGGAAAATATATTATTAAAAAATATAAGCTAAATATTACAATATTTATAAGTGAGATACTTGGACCCAAAATTATTGAAATAGGAAGTAGAGAAAATAATATTGTTGGAATATATGTTTTAAAATTATTCATTTTTTATTTAAATATGCTGCATACTATTCTCTTAGATTTATGGACTGTATTTTGATCAACTTTAATTATCCTTACCTGATTAAAGATTTTTTTAAAATAGTCATGTCTAATGGTATCAAATATTATAAAAGAATTTTCATCAGTGCTTTTTTTTAGGTAATCCAAATAAATGTTAAAATCATAATGGTAATCTAAAGAATATAGTGAAATAACTAGGTTATATTTCTTAATAGGTAAATTTCCATTGTCACAATCAAAAATACTAAATTGGTCTGATGATATTTTATTCATCTCAATTAAATTTTTTAATAGCGAAAGGTCATTATAACCTTCTTTATTGTCATTATCCCAACCATACTTTATCTTCTTTGAAACATAATTTTTTTCCAAAAATGTGATATTAGTTTCATTAAATTTATTTAAAATTCCTATTTCAAGACCCCCAAGACCAGAACCTATACTCAAAATTTTTTGACCATGTCTAAGAAATGGCAAAATTGTTATTAATTCTTTTTCCATACATACACTGTAATTTTTTGAAATTTCCTTTACGTTTATAAAATATTTTGAAAATATTTTAGAAAATAGATATCTTCCAAAAACTTTTCTTAATTTTGTTAACAAAGGATTTGCTAACTCAATTCTTTGTAACAGTGCTAGCTGTGCCATTTTTCTGTTTAATTTAAGATTTAACATTTATTACTATAATCATATATATTGTTTAATACAAAAAAACCAAAATTTTTTAAATGTTCGTTATTTTCAAAGATATATAAATATTTTGTGTATCATCTTTGATCAATATGTTATTAAAATAAATTATTAATGAATAGTAAAATTGTGGTTTTTATGCCTTCAATTGAAGGTGGCGGTGTTGAAAAAAATCTTTTTTTAGTTTGTAACTATTTGGTTAAAAATGTTGGAAACTTGAAGATTATAACAATATCAAAAAATTTTAAAAACAAATTTAGTAATTCTATTGAGATTATAACATATTCTTATAATTTTTTAGACAAATTAAGTAGAAAACTAAAATATTTGCTATCAATAATTCTTTTGATTAAAGAAATTATTAAAAACAAAAACATCATCGTTTTATCTTTTCAAGCAAATTTATACTGTATAATTATTTGTAAGTTATTCTCTGTGAAAGTAATTTCTCGTTCAAATTCTGCACCCATTGGATGGTCAAAAAATTTAATAAAAAGATACATATTTCGAAAAATTTTAAATTTATCAAATGAGGTCTTAGTAAATAGTTATCAATTTAAAAATGATTTAAAAAAAGAATTTAAGGTTAATGCTAAGACTATATATAATCCACTCAATAAAAATGAAATAATTAAAAAATCAAAACAAAAATCAAAGAAAATTTTCAATTCTAAGAAAAAATTAAGAATATTAAATATTGGTCGTTTTACTGATCAAAAAGATCAAATAACTTTTTTGAAGTCATTAAATCTTATTAAAAATAAAATTGATTTTGAAGCTTCAATAATTGGAAAAGGAGTTTTAAAAAATAAACTTCAAAATTATATAAAAGATCAAAATTTACAAAAATATGTAAAAATTTACGATTTCGTTGAAAATCCTTACCCTCTCATCAAACAAACAAATTTGTTTGTACTAACTT
Organism: uncultured Pelagibacteraceae bacterium; assembly: GCA_902566755.1. Lineage (GTDB taxonomy): Bacteria > Pseudomonadota > Alphaproteobacteria > Pelagibacterales > Pelagibacteraceae > Pelagibacter. The sequence goes on along the minus strand of CACFJR010000007.1, from coordinate 2,508 downwards.
CAAAATTTGAGGGTTTGCCTAATGTTTTGTTGGAAAGTTTAGTGTTAAAAAAGTTTATTATTTCAAGTAATTGTCACACAGGTCCAAAAGAAATTTTATTAAATGGTAAAGGTGGATTGTTATTTAAGGTTGGGGACTACAAAGAATTAGCTCAAAAAATTAAATATTATCATATGAATAAAAAAAAATGTAAAAATTTACTCTCAAATGCATATAATTCCTTATATAGATTTGATTATAATCGTAATTTAAAAAAATACTTAGAAATATTGAAATCGCAAATTTAATCTGGATTATAAATTTTTTTATTTCTTTACTCTAATTATTATTACTGACTGTCTGGGAACGTTTGGATTGTCTTTATAAGCATCAAATTCGAAATATACGTTTCGAATGTTTTCTTTATAAATTTCTTTAATTTGATCTGTGGTATAAATTTCATTTTCTTCTGTCTTATTTGTTTTGCGTTTAGGATCAGTTGTATGTTCCTTATTGTATGTAAAACCAATTGATATAATTCCACCTGGTTTACTAACTCTCAATGTTTCTGATAAAGCCAGTTTGACATTGGTGCTATATCTTAACGTCCATCCACTTATTACAACATCAAAAGAATTATCTTCATATTTCATATCATGCATATCCCCAAGCTCAACAAGGTTTGAATAAGTATGAAGATCAATTGCCTTAATATTTTTCCATTTAAATCCCATCGATCGTATTGTCATCAACTCTGACTCAACTCTAGGTCCAATACTTAAAACTTTAAATTTATCAAAATTTATAAAATCTATAGCTTTAAGTGGATAAACAAGTAACTCAGCTTTTTTTCCAGAAAATTGGAGTAATTTTTTTTTTATTTGTGTTAAATCAAATTTTTTTGGTAAATTTCTGTAAACTAAGTTGTGTTCTAGGCCAGTTTTTCCAGTTTCATAAACAGTAATGTTTGAGAGATTTTTATCTTTTGGGTTATGAAATATTTTAAATTTTCCGAAAAAATTAAAAATTAAATATCTGGATAAAGAAATTATTATCCTAAAAATTACCGATTTATAAAAATAATACACGATTTGACTTAAAACAGACTTTTATGATCTTATCAATCTAAAAAGTTTGAAATAGTTATTTCACTAATTTAATTTAAAATTTCAGAATTTTGTCTAATTCAATATAATGATTGAAAATTGTATATTTTTTTGCCTCTTTTTTTAATTTTAACTTGTGTTGAAATATTTGATTTTTATCCATAATAGAAAAATTCTTTAAACTATTTAGGAGGGCTTTTTTCTTATTACTCTCAAATAAAATTCCTCTTTTTCCGTTATCTAAAAATTCTTTTGGTCCGTTTGGACAATTGCTTGAAATTACGAGAGAATTACATATGGCGGCCTCAACAATAACAAATCCTACTTCTTCCCAGAGTGAGGATAGTATAAATACATCACTATTTCTCATAAAACTATAAATATTATTTTTATGACCTAAAAGAAATACTTTATCTTCAATTCCTCTTTTTTTGATAAATCTTGTAATTTCATTTTTTTTTTCTCCATCGCCTAAAATTAGTAAAACAAACTCATCATTATCTTTTGAAAATTCAAAGAACTCATCAATTAAGTAGAGAAAGTTTTTTTGATGAGTAAGTCTACCCGCTGATAGAATTATTCTTTTATTTTCTGGAATTTGTTTATCAAAAAAAAAATTGGTTTCTCTTTTTAAATTCTTAATCCTAATAATTGCATCCGGTAAAAAATATATTTTTTTACAATCAAATATATTCAATCTTTCAAGGTCTTTTTTTAAGTCCGAAGTTGGACAGGTAATAAATTTAATTTTTTCGGAAATTGATTTCCAAATTATTTTTCTTAAAATATTTAATTTAGGGTATCCAGATATTCTCAAAATAAAATCAGTTTCAAATTTAAAAATTTTTAAAATAGTTAATGGAAGCGATGTTATTAAATGTAGAAATATTACATCAGGTTTATTCCTTTTTAACAAAATTAATAATGGCAAAAAAGATAATATATAAATTAAAAAATAAGATAATCTACTTGATATGAAACCCTTTTTAGGTAGAAATTTAAAATAACTAAAAGATAATTTAATTTGTTTAATCGAATTGTCTAAAAAAAAACTTTTATAATCATCCCACTCGCCACAAACATTAATCAAATAAACATCATATTCATTGTTGTATTTTTTCAAAGATAAAGCTGAATTTAAAGTTGATTTAACAGTTCCAACTGGATTTAAATGTGGTGACCAGTAAAATACTTTTTTTTTCATAAATATTTGGACATTGAGTTGCTTATTTTTTGACTATAAAATTAAAGCCGCTGCATTGTTCAGAGTTTTTAGTATCGCTTACAAATTTATCTAACAAAATATTGATACCGGTTTTTTCTATATATCTTTTCCATCTTCCTGCAAATAATATGTTAAAGGGGGTTGATACTCTTCCTCTAATTGGAAAAATTTCTAAACTTTGAAAATCTTTAAACAAAT
>CACFJR010000006.1 GCA_902566755.1 uncultured Pelagibacteraceae bacterium | reverse complement strand
AATTAAACTTAAATATATCATTTTATGTAAGGAGTTAAAAGTTGGTGAAATTAATGCCCTTGGTTTTGCTAACCCAGAAGTGGAAACAATTTTATTAAATACCGATACAAATGATAATGATTTTGAAAGAGTAATTCATCATGAAGTATTCCATATTTTAGAAAATAATCATAAAAAATTTTTTCCAGATACAGTTTGGGCTAAATTTAACAATCCAAATTTTTATTATTCTGGTAATTCAGCAAGTCCAGAGGCGTATAGTTTGGCGAAACTTAGTAATACGAATGGTTTCTTTTCAGAATATGCAAAATATTCAATAGCGGAAGACATGGCTGAAACTTTTTCCTTTATGAATTCAAGAAAAAAATATGTTTCTGAAGTAATAAACTCAGACAAAATTTTAAATAAAAAAGTAATTTTTATTAAAGAAGGAATGTTAAATATTAAATAATCTTTATAAATTTATAAAATGCTTACAAAAATAAAACAAAGTAAATCTGAAAAAATTTTGCTTATTTTTTTAATTTTATTGTCAATCTTTGCATTCTCATCTTTTGTATTGATAAAAAATAAATGTGTTTTTGTAAAAAACGTTAAAATTGATAAACTTGTTTTTACTAATAGAGAAAATATTGCTGTAATGAATATAAATTGTGGAAATGTTATAATTGAGCTTTTACCTGAGGTCTCGCCCAATGCTGTTGCGAGATTTAAAAATATGATATCTAACAAAGAATATGATGACGTAGCTTTTCATCGCGTTGTGGAAAATTTTTTAGTCCAAGCGGGAGATTTAGAATTTGGCAAAAAAGGAAATATAAATTACACTTATATTGGTAGTGGTAGATCAAAATACAGTTTGATTAGACCAGAAAAAAATAAACCATTCGATTTTAAAAAAGGTTCTGTTGGATTTGCGAAAAGTAAAAATGGAGACATGGAAGATAGTGAATTTTTTATACTTCTTTCAGACGCACCTTTATTTGAGGGTGAGTACACTCCGCTTGGAAATGTAACTCATGGATTTGCAGCACTAACAAAAATTAAATCTGGAAACAATTCTGAGTATGTGTTGCGACCTGACTTTATTAATTCTTTAAGGATGTTATCTGAGATTTCTAATTGACCAAAGGTTTGCCAGTAGACAATGTATGCTTAATTCTGTCCTGAGTTTTTTTATTTTCAATTAATCTCATAAAAGAGTCTAGTTCTAATTTGTAAATATCATCTTCAGACAGTATTTTTTCAGAATTCGTATCACCACCACTTAAAACATTTGCAAGTTCTTTTCCTACTGTCATACCATGATCAAAGATAATTTTATCATTATAAAGTTTGTCCAAAGTTTTAAACATTTTTTCTCTTACTGATTTTCCCGATAATTTAAAAGTACACTCATTACTTGGTTTAAAATTTTTATTTTCCTCTATAACTTTTTTTGCCTCTGAAAATAAGCTATTCCTATTCATTATTTTTTTATCGGTTGGTAACAAGTATTTCAGGGGCTCGGCTTCAATTGGAGAGGATGCAGTTTTTCCATAACCTATTATTTCAAATACTTTAAGTGGTGCAAAATCTAAATCTCTCTTAGACTCCTCGCTTTGAGCCCATCTCCACAACATCTCTTTACATCCACCGCCAGCGGGTACAAGTCCAACCATTGTCTCGACTAAACCTACTACTATATTTGTGTGAGATGTTACAAAATTACTTTGAACCATTACTTCAAATCCACCACCTAAAGTAAGCCCAGATGGTGCTGAGACAACAGGAAATTTTGAATACTTCAATTGTTTACAAGTATCTTGAAAATATTTAATAAATTTTTCTATAGATTTAAAATCCCCTTTTTCAGCGAAGTTCATTGTATATGACAAATTAACACCAGCAGAAAATTGCATACTTTCATTTATAATGATCAGAGGTTTATCTGTTGCTTTTTTTAAACTATCCATAGAGTCGTAATCTAGTGCGCATGCTTTAGTGGTAAACTCTACAATGTTAAAATCCTTAAACCTGTAAATCTCTGCTGACTTGTTTTTATCTAAACTCAAAGCTTTAGGCTTGACCTTGCCGAGTGTTTCTATTTCGGTGTAAATTTGTCTTTCACCATAAAAGTTTTCATCTTTTTTTACTGAAAGTTCCTCTAAAAATTTGTTTCCCTTAAATTCATCAACACGATTGAAAAAATTTTTTACACCGATTGATTTAAGCATTTCAAAGGGTCCCATAGCCCAGTTAAATCCTAATCTCATAGCTTCATCAATGTCATTGAATTTATCAGTTATACCTGGAACTAAAGACGATGCATATTTAATGATTTGAGAAATTACTGACCAAGCATATTCTCCATATTTGTCTTTCCTGTTGATAATAGCGTTAAGGTCAACAGTATCAATTTTAAGATCAATTTTTTTAGACTCAGAATATTCTCCTGTCTGAAGGTTAATTGCCTCCAAAATTTTTTGGTTTTCTAATTTTTTCATTCTATAGAAACCACCCTTGCCTTTTCTTCCAGTGTAGCCAGATTCGATTAATTTTTTTACAAGTGGTATCTCTTTAGCAACCTCCTGAAATTTATCTTTTTCAGGAAGTTCTTTTACAAAACTTTTTAAAACATCTGCCATCAAATCAATACCAATTAGATCATATAAACCAAACACTCCAGTTTTAGGTATTCCCATAGGCCTTCCAAAAACTGCATCAGCCTCTTCAATGGTCAATTTCATTTTAAATGCTTCAGTCATAGCAACTTGCATTGCATAAACTCCTACTCTATTACCGAGGAAACCTGGTGTATCGTTACAAACAATGGCTCCTTTACCAAGCTCTTTTTCACAAAAGACTTTCAAAGAATTAATTTTTTTTAAATCATTATTTTCATTTTTTACTATTTCTAACAAACCCATGTATCTAACTGGATTGAAGAAGTGTGTTATGCAAAAATCTTTTTTTTGCTCATCAGTCATATTTTCGGATAGAATTTTAATTGGAATTGAGGAAGTGTTAGATGAAACAATAGCTCCATCTTTTCTATTATCAAAGATTTTTTTATAAATTTGATGTTTAATGTCTATTCTTTCAACTACAGCTTCGACTATCCAGTCTGCCTCTTTTACAACATTAAAATCATCGTTGATATTACCAACTTTGATATTATCAATTTTTGATTTATCAATTAATAATGGCGGTCTTGATTTATGTATTCGCTCTCTTGCCTTGCTGCTTATGTCAGTCGTAAGATCTAATAAAGTAACTGGTACATTCGCATTACATAAATGAGCAGCGATTCCACTACCCATAGTTCCAGAGCCTATTACAACAACCTTTTTGATTTCCATTTTTTATCTATTTATTCCTCTGAGCCTTTCAGATCTTCGTCTTAATAGCTCAGCTGTAACAAGAATTAATGTAGATAAAATTATTAAACATGTCGCAACAGCTAATATTGTTGGGCTTAATTGCTCTCTTAAACCTGTCCACATTTGAATTGGAATTGTTGTATTTTCGAGACCAGCTAAGAATAAAACCACAACAACTTCGTCGAAAGATGTAACGAAAGCAAACAAGCCTCCAGATATTACTCCTGGTAGAATTAATGGTAGTGTAATTTTCATAAACGTATTTACCGGATCACTACCTAAGCTTGATGCAGCTCGTGTAACACTGTGGTCAAAGCCTGATAAAGTTGCTGTTACAGTAATTACAACGAAGGGTGTTCCTAAAATTATGTGTGCAAGTACTATACCGGTATGAGTGGCAGCCAAACCTGCTTTAGCCATAAAAAAGAAAATAGCTACTCCAGAAATTATTAAAGGAACAATCATAGGTGAAATTAAAGTTGCCATTATCAAACCTTTAAATGGCATATGTCTACTGCTTAACCCTAATGCAGCTACAGTTCCTAAAAGGACCGATCCAAGTGTTGCAAATATTGCAATTATGAAACTATTTTTTGCCGCTAAGCCCCACGGATTTTTTGTTCCATAAATCATGTCTTTATACCACCTTAAAGAAAATGCATCAGGATCAAGGTTTTTCATTCCTTCAGAAAAACTTAAAAATTCTTCAGCATTGAAAGATAATGGAAATATTACAAATAGAGGTGCGATTAAAAAGAAAAATACACATGAGCAAATAGTAATATAAAAGTAGTGCCAAACTCTATAACGTGTTTCAGTATATTTCGGTAATGCCATATTTATCCTAATTTAATATTATCTACTCCCACTAATTTGTTATATACCCAATAGATTGCTAAAACTCCCGTGAGCAACATTAAGCCCATCGCTGAAGCAAAGCTCCAATCAAGAGTACTTTTCATATGAAATGCAATTTGATTACTTATTAAAGTTCCGGACGCACCTCCTACTAATGCTGGAGTTATGTAATAACCAATTGCAAGAATAAATACTAATAGACAGCCGGCTCCAATCCCAGGTATAGTTAAAGGGAAGTAAACCTTCCAAAAAGCGATAAATGGAGTACCGCCTAGAGATTTACCAGCTCTCATAAGACTCGGGGATATTGTTTTCATAACACTATATAAAGGTAGAACCATGAAAGGTAATAATATCTGTGTCATAGCCACATAGGTTCCAGTTTTGTTATACATCATCTCCGGTCTTGCATCGTCAGGAACTAAACCGGTCATAACAAAAAAATCATTAACAACGCCCTGCTGTTGAAGAAGTATCATCCAACTTGCAGTTCTCACTAAAAGGGAAGTCCAAAAAGGAAGTAAAACACATATCATTAATAAATTACTGTACTTCATTGGTAAAGTTGCTAGTAAATGTGCAATTGGATATGCCATTAAGAAACAAAGTAATGTTACAAAGAATGCGACTTCCAAAGTTCTTAGCCATAAAATTCTATGAACTCGACGATCTTCTTCAACGTTAACGATCTTTCCCTCTTCGTTAATATACATATCCATACCTTTCAAATATTTAGCGCTAGTATAAGCTGGTGCTCGTCTTTTTATTGCCCGCCAGTATTCAACATTTTCCCATCTGGGGTGAACAGCAGTAATTTGTTCTTTGTAATTTCCCTCTTCAAATTTTTTCATCTTACGTTGTAATTTTTTTAAAATACTTTTAAAACCATTTTTAGTGTAATTAAGTTGAGTAGATAATTTACCAAAAGTTTTATCTTCAATTAATTTTTTATAATCTAAATAAAAAGCTTCAAAAACCTCTTCAGGAGGTAACTCTTTTCCATCCCACGTTTCCATTGATTTAAATGTTTTTGGAAGCATTTGAGTAACCATCTTGTCATCCACACTACGCATTAACATATCTCCTATTGGAAAAATGTAAGTGATTAATAAGAAAAGAAGTAAAGGAGCTACAAGTAAAAAAGCTTTTATCTTGTTTTTTCTTTCAGCTTTTTTTAAACTTACCTCTAAAGGTATGCCATCTGTTGTTAAAATTTGTTTAGTTTCAGCACTCATAAATAAAAAAGGGCAGCTATAAAGCCGCCCTTTAATTATAATATATAATTAAGTTTTATAAAACTTAAATTATAGACCAGCCTTCATTGCTTCCCATTTTTCACCAAGCTCTGTGCCGTTGTCAGCCCAGAATAATGGATCTACTAGGAAATAATTTTTAGTGTTTGCTGGTGCAGTTGGCATTTGTGGAACCATGTTAGTTTTACCATCTTTGTACCATGGCTCACCTTTTGCCATTACTTTAAGTGATGATTTTCTCCAAGGAGCGTATGCAATATATTTTGCACTTCCAGCTAAACCTTCTGTACTTGTCATCATCGCTAAAGCTTTTTTAGCATCAGCTTCATTTGGTGAACCTTTGACTAATACGAAGTATTCGTAGTCAAGACCTTGTCCATCCCAAACTTGTTTGATTGGAGCACCTTCACCGATTTCAGCGTTGAAGAATCTTCCGTTCCAACCAGTTGCCATAACAACTTCACCTGAAACTAATAGTTCTGGTGGTTGAGCACCTGCTGACCAAAATACACATCCACCGTTAGGGTCTGTGCATAATGCTTTGATTTTGTTCATTGCTCTGTTAACACCTTTTTCTGTATTAAGAGCTTTGTAGATTTTCTTTCCACCTTTTCCTGGTTTGATACCATCTGCAGCTAAAGCAATCTCTAGATTTGTTAAAGCGCTTTTGTAGATAGCTCTTTTTCCTGGAAACTTTTTAGTGTCAAAGAAATCTTTTATAGTTTTTGGCTCTCCGCTTACATTTTTTGTGTTGTATGCGTAGTTCCAAGAATATAAAATGTTTCCTACAGCACATTTACTTGGCATTGGAGCAAAGAAGTCTTTACTTGCTTTTGTACCATCTGGAGCTGCTGGGAAGTCTTTGTCAAAATCAAATTCAACAAATAAACCTTCGTCACATCCTGTGATAGTATCCATTGCAAATACGTCGATTATATCCCACGTAATTTTGCCAGCCTCTTTTTGTGCTTTAATTTCTGATAATCCGCCTGAATAATCAACCCAGTTGATTGATATTCCAAGCTTCTTAGCAGTTGGATCACCATATCCTAGCTTTTGAGACTCTGTATAAGCTCCACCCCATGATGCAACAGTTACTGCAAATGCTGATGAAGTCACAGAAAATACAAAAGATAGAACTAGTAATAGTTTACTTAGTTTTTTCATTATTCCTCCGTTTAAACGTTTTATATAAAGTCTAATTACAGCAAGATATGATATAGGAGTCAACCTGACATTTGGCTAAAATAGGGCTTTATTTTATTAAATAACTGAAAATTAAACCTGAGGTTTATTTTGGATCTAATGCTCTAGCATCATGGCTATTCCAACTTACATTAATTTGGTTGCCCATTTTAATGTCCATATTGGCAGAGCTATTAGGCACTTTTAATATAAATTCTTTGTTTCCGAGTAGATCAAGTCTTACTCTAGTATGATCTCCATGATAAATAACTTCTTCAATCTTTCCTTTAAAGTTATTGTCCATTTTTTCTTTTGAGTTAATTAAAGCCCGCTCTGGTCTAAGAGATACAGTGGTTTTGTCTCCATTTGACTTAACTGAAATTGGATTTGCAATTATTTCTGTTCCATCATTCAGCTTAACTTTGCATGCTTCACCAGACATGTTGGTTACTTGTCCTGCAAAAGTATTATTCTCACCAATGAATTCAGCTACGAAAGAGTTTACGGGTTCTTCGTATAATTTGTCTGGTGATGAAAGTTGTTGAACTTTTCCATCATTGAACACTGCTATTCTATTAGACATTGTTAATGCTTCACTTTGATCATGTGTTACGTAGACTACCGTAACCCCAATGCTTTCATGAATATGTTTAATTTCGTACTGCATGCTCTCTCTTAAATTTTTATCTAAAGCTCCAAGTGGTTCATCCATTAAAACTAATTGAGGATCAAACACCAAAGACCTCGCAACTGCTACCCTTTGTTGTTGACCACCAGATAACTGTCCTGGCATTCTATGTTCAAAACCAGATAGCGATACCATTGAAAGAGCTTTATCTACTTTCTTATCAATCTCATCCTTTTGAAATTTTCTTACTTTTAAAGGAAAGGCTAAATTTTCGTATACTGTCATGTGAGGAAACAAGGCATAGTTTTGAAAGACCATTCCTATTCCTCTTTTGTGTGGGGGTATATTTGAAATTGGATTTTTATCTAAATAAATTTCTCCATTTGTAGGGGTTTCAAAACCAGCTAACATCATCAAACAAGTCGTCTTACCTGATCCAGATGGCCCTAACATAGTTATGAACTCGCCTTCAGCAATGTCTAGGTTTAAATCTTTAACAACAAGTACTTTTCCATCGTAACTTTTGTCAACTTTATCGAATTTAACAAAATCTGATTTCTTTGACATAAGATAAGGTTTAAAACATTTGTTGAGATCTATTTCAAGAACTTATTTTACGTGTAAATCTCTTGAAAAATTGCACAAAAGTTCATTTCCACTCTCAGTTATCCTTATAGACTCTGATGACTCAACTCCCCAATCACCAAATTGCATAACAGCAATCATGTGATAACAAATATTAGGTTTTAATTCAGTCATATCTCCTTTATAGATATTTAAAGTGTGTTCGCCCCAATCTGGTGGATATCCAATACCTATAGAGTAACCTGTTCGAGATTCTTTTTTAATTCCATACTTATCCAAAACTCCCCAAAATTTTTCCGCAACATCATTAGCGGTATTACCTGGTTTACTTGCGTAAATACCCTCCTCTAAAGCTTCATTGGTTGCTTTCATAGCATCAAGTTTTTTTTGATCTGGCTTCCCTAAGTTAATTGTTCTTGCCATTGGAGCATGATACCTTTTATACGTACCTGATAACTCAATAATTGTTGCTTCCCCATTAACGAATTTTTTATCACTAGCAGTTAAATGTGAAGCTGATGTTCCTTTTCCAGTAGGAAGTAAAGTTGCAATACTTGCATATTCACCACCATATTCTGGGGTTCCTCTAAACAGAGTTCTTTGAATTTCAGCAACAGCATCACATTGTCTTACATCTGGACTTATTGTTTCCATTGCAGTTTTCATCGCCATCTCAGAGATAGTTGCTGCCTTTTTCATATATTCAATTTCAGCAATGGATTTTTCTACTCTTACCCAATTGACTAATCTTTCAGAGTCTAAAATTTTTGCGTTTGGTAATCCCTTTTTTAATTTTTCATAACAATAAGCTGTGAAATAATGAGCATCCATTTCTACTCCTATATTAATTTTATCCCACTTTTTTTTCCTTATTAAATCAACTAACGCATCATACGGATGGGTCGGCCAGGTATGAATATATTTTTCGTCATAAATAATAATATTTTCCTTTTTAAGGTAGGTAGTTATAAAAGCTCCACCAGCATCCTGAGCTCTAACAAAACATAGAGGCTCATCAGAATTCACATGAACTATTACACATTGAGAATAATAAAAAGACCATGCATCATATCCTGTCAGATAGTTGATGTTTGCAGTATCCTGTGAAATAAGAAGTTCAATTCCTTTTTTTTGCATTTCTGATTGAACTTTTTTAAGACGATTTTTATATTCTTTTACTGTGAAATTCATATATAAAATTAATTAAATAAGCTTCCAAATCCAGTTACAGATTTGTTCTCATTTATTTTTTCTAGAGTTTCCCAAATTAGTGCTTGGTTACTTGATAACACTATCATATTTAATTTTTTTTCAAGTTTTTCTATTATGTTTAAAACTGGTAATGAAGTACAAGAAACAAATAATGCTTGAGCTTGATTATGATCAATTTCAGACAATATTTCGAACAACTTGCTTTGATCTACTTTCCCAATATCAACATCTGACTCAATATCAAAATATGTATTTGAAACTATTTCAAAGTTATTTCCTTTAAAAAAATTAACAACGTCATCATTTAAAGACTTAATATATGGTGTTACTACAGATATTTTTTTAATATTTTTTTTCTTAAGGGCATTGATAGCTGCAGTGCTTGGGGCTGTAACTAACGCATTTGGTTTAGCTACATTAATTTTTTTTTTAATGTTTTCAAAACCAGAAACTATTGTTCCTGATGTGCATCCAAAAACAACACAATCCACTTTTTCACCAGGCAATATGTTATCCGCAACTGAAGTAATATTTTCTGACATTTTTTTTAAATTTTCAGCAGTTACAGGATTGTAATTTTTAATCCTATTAACATATAAATCTACTGGTTTATTACTTAAGACTTTTGAGAAATCTTTTTCTATCATGTTGTCGGTTGATAAAACAATTAAACCCACTTTTGGGTTAGTCTCTTTTGCAAATTGAGCTTTAATCTTTTTTGAATTCATATTTATTGACACAGGATAACTTAAAAAATATGAATGTCATTCTATAAATCAATTTAAAATTGAATTTTTTTGACTATTAAACATTACTTATTAATTTTATTAATTATGGCACTGTTTGGCAGTGCCTTTGTTTTTGGAAAACTTGTCTTAAACACAAATGTACCTCCTTTACTTTTTGGATCGCTAAGAATGTTAGTAGTCGTAATTTGTTTATTGCCTTTTTTTAATTTTAAGATTCCTAAGGAAAATTTGAAATCTTTATTTATTTTTTCTTTTTCTATGGGGGTTGGTGTTACAGGTTTCACTTATCTATCTTTACAGGAGTCTAATATAGTTTCACCCGTTATTATTGGATCTCAGCTTGCTATTCCATTTGCAATTATTTTAAGTAATTTTTTTTTATATGAAAAATTTAGTTTTAATAAATGGTTTTTTGTAATTACATCCTTTTTGGGGATTATTTTAATTGGTTTTGATCCAGAGTTGATTAACAATATTTTTGCTCTTGTGCTCACAGCTTTAATGGCATTCTTTTACGCTATTGCGAATGTAGCAAGTAGAGATACAAACAAGTTAAACATCGTTACAACAAATTTTTTTATGGCATCAATTGGATTTGTTTCATTGATTATTTTATCCTTTTTTTTAGAGGGTAATACGATGTTTATTCTAAAAAACATTCAGCTAGATATGTGGTTTTTTATAATTTATTCTGGTTTAATTGTTTCAATAGGCGCTCATATGTCTTTATTTTATTTATATAAATTTTATCCTGTAGGAAAAGTTCTTCCGTTTTATGCTCTATTTCCTGTATTTGGATTGATTCAAACATTTATAATATTTAATGAAATTCCAAGTTTGATAATGACTTTGGGAGGGATAATTGTAGTTGGATCTGTGTTTTTAATTCAAAAGGTAAAATAACCTAATTGAAAAAGTATCAATCATGGCATATTTTTATTTTACCTAATCATGAGAAAAAAAATTCTTTGTATTCTTTTTTTATTCTGTTTAATGAGTAATCAAACAGAAATCCAGGCGAATGAAATTACTATCGGTATAGCTCTTGGTTTTACTGGCCCAACAGAATCTATTGTTCCGAATATGGCATCTTCAGCAGAATTAGCTATTTCGGAGGCAAATTCATCAAAAATATTTTTAAGTGGTGAGGAAAAAATCAATTCAATTAAAATAGATACAATGTGCGACAATTCCCAGATTAAATCAATAAATAATACAATTAACAAAAATAATATTATTGCAATTATTGGTGCTGCTTGCCCTGGGATATCTGAGGGAATACTTTTGGGTTCGGCTAATGAAAAAAACATTCCTATGATTTCCCCATCAGCAACTACTCCGTTATTGTCTATGTTAGATGAAAAAAACTTATTTTTTAGAACTACTGCTCCAAGTAATAGAGATGGCGAGGTTTTAGCTAAAATTACAAAAGATAAAGGTATCAAACGAATTGCTGTTTCATTCCAAGACACAAATTACGGAAAAGAACTCGAGAGAAATTTCAAAAAAACACTTAATGATAGCAATGTAGAGATTACCGTAAGCGTACCCATAAAGATGAATAAAACTGATCTTTCAAATGAAGTATCAGTTTTAGCTGCTGCAGGAGGAGACGCTGTTGCAATTTTTACTGAAATTAATCAAGATGGAGAAAGATTAGTTAAGTCAATCCTCGACTCGGGTGCTTTTGAAAAATTCATTTTTTCAGATAAGATGATTAATGAGTCTACCGAAAAAAAATTTGGTAAACTAATTAATAATTCATTTGGAATAATTCCAGGTTCAAATTCCAAAAATATTAATTCATTTTACAAAATTGCCCAAAAAAGTAAAATTGATACTTCAGTACCATTTATTGGTGAAGCGTACGATGCAGCAGCAATACTTATTTTTGCCTTACAGGAAAAAAGTTTTAAATCAAATAATAATTTATCTAAAAATATTATGTCAGTGAGTAATTCACCGGGCACTAAAATATTTCCAGGTGAGATCGCTAAAGGTTTAAAACTCCTTAAAAAAGGAAAAAAAATTGATTATGAGGGAGCTACCAATGTCGAATTTGATACAAATGGGGATGCACTCGGAACATTCTTAGAAAAAGAGGTTAGCAAAGGTAAATTTAGAACAAGACAACAAAGATAGTTCTTAACTAATAGCTGTTTTTTTTTAAGGGAAATTTTTTTTGTTTTACTGAGTTTTTATATTTAATTACTGCACTTTTAATGTATCTCTTAACATTACCAAATTTTTTTACAAACCTAAAGCTGGTCTCATTTAAACCAATTAAATCATCCGTTACAAGAACTTGACCATCGCAATTTACTGAAGCACCAATTCCAATCGTCGGTATATTAATTGAGTTTGTTATTTGTTTTGATGTATCGCTGTAAATACATTCTAAAACAATTCCAAAAGCTCCACTTTGTTCTAGATCTTGAGCATCCTTCAAAAGTTTTCTTTTTTCCACTTCATTTTTACCTTTTGATCTAAATTTTCCTTTAGTTGTTTGTGGTGTAACACCAATATGACCTAATACGGGTATTCTATTTTTAACCAAATGTTTTACGATTTCTTTCACTCTTGTTCCTCCCTCAACTTTAACAGCATCACATTTTGTCTCTTTAATTGATCTCTTAGAATTTTTAAGTGCCTCAGATTTATTTCTGTAGGTATTATAAGGTAGGTCAATTACTAAAAGGCTTTTTTTAACCCCCATTCTGGCGCTCTTAGTATGTTCGATCATCATATTTAGACTTACTTTTCTTGTTGTATCATAATTATATAACACAGATCCAAGAGAGTCTCCGACTAGAACTATATCTGCATGATCATCAACTATTTCAGCAATATTTTTGGAATATGCTGTAAGGCAAACAATCTTTGATTTATTTTTTTTCTTTAAAATTTTTTTTATTTTATTTTTCATTACTCTAATTCAATAGTGCTTGGTGGTTTTGAAGTAATGTCATAAACTACTCTGTTTATCCCTCTTATATTATTAATAATTTTATTAGACACATTTTGTACGAAATTTTTAGGAAAATCAAAAAAATCTGCTGTCATACCGTCTTGAGAAGTTATTGCTCTTAACAAGCAAATATACTCATAGGTTCTATTATCGCCCATAACACCAACAGTTTTTACTGGTAACAAAGCGGCATATGCCTGCCAAATTTTATCATATAATTTTTCTTTTTTAAGTTCAGAAATAAAAATATTATCTGCCTGCTTTAATATTTCTATTTTATGTTTTGAGACTTTTCCTGGCATTCTTATTGCTAATCCTGGTCCAGGGAAAGGGTGACGACTAATTATTTCCTTAGATAAATTTAATTTTATTCCGAGTTTTCTTACTTCATCCTTAAAAAGTAATCTTAGTGGTTCGCACAATTGTAATTTCATTTTTTTTGGCAATCCACCAACATTGTGATGTGATTTAATTTTAGATGTTTGACTTCCGGTAACTGACTTACTTTCAATTAAATCTGGATATAAAGTTCCTTGGGCTAAAAATTTTACATTCTTTAATTTTTTTGCATATCTTTCAAAAATTTTAATAAATAAATTTCCAATTATTTTTCTCTTTTTTTCAGGTTCCGCAATATTCTTTAATTTATTTAAAAATTCACCTGCTGCATTTACATATATCAAATTCATTTTTAGTTTTTTTTTAAAAGTATTTACTACTTGTTTTTCTTCATTAAGTCTTAACAATCCTGTATTAACAAATATACAGTAGAGTTGTTTACCAACTGCTTTATTTAACAATTGTGCTACAACACTGCTATCTACACCCCCGGAGAGTGCACATATTATTTTTTTGTCACCAATTTGATTTTGGACATTTTTTATTAAGGTTTTCTTTTGATGATCTGTTGACCAATTTTTTTTTGACCTACATATACCAAAAACAAAATTTTTGAGTAATAAAATTCCTTTTTCTGTGTGAGTTACTTCAGGATGGAATTGAACACCATATCTCTTGATTGCATCATTTTCAATTATCGTAAATTTTGAACCTTTTGTTGATGCTACTACTTTAAAACCTTTTGGTAATTTCGTTACGTGATCTGCATGGCTCATCCATACATTCCTTTGTTTACGGTTATCAAAAAAGCTATTGGTTAATTTAGAGTTTATTTTTTTTCTTATAGTTGCCAAGCCAAACTCTCTATTTTTTGCAGTTCTAACCTTACCACCATAATGTCTTGAAATTAACTGATGGCCAAAGCAAAGACCTAAAATAGGAACTTTCAAGTTTAAAATCTTTTTATTAAAATTTATTTTTTTATCTTCATAAACGTTTAAAGGACCGCCCGATAAAATGATCCCAAAGAGATCCTCCACATTAACTTTTTTAACTTGTTTGTGATTTGATATTTCTGAAAATACACCTAGCTCTCTTACACGTCTTGCAATTAATTGAGTATATTGAGAACCAAAATCAATTATAAGAATTTTCTTATCTCTATTGTTTTTTTTCATTTTTTGCTTCAAGATTATGGAGTGTTTTTTCAATTTCTTTTTTTTTGGAGCAAAAATCCTTACAAACTATATCTAGTTTTGCTAACAATTCATTTGCTTTAGAAAAATTTGATTTATCAAGATTAATTTGTATTAGCATATAAATTGCTTCTTCGTTATTTGGTTCAAGTAGAAGAGTGGTGTTTAAATTTTTTTCTTCTTCTTTCTGATTGTCTTCAGAATTGAAAATCTTAGCTAAATATAAGTAAGATTTAGCATCTGTAGGGTTAAATACAATATTTTTATGAAATAAAAATTTAGAATCATCAAATTTTTTCTTGTTAAATTTATCTACTGCTTGATCGTAAAAATTTTCAGAACCATATGCAGTTGTTTTAAAAAATAATAAAAATAAAAAAAATTTGATTATATTCTTCATAAATACTGACTATTTTTTTTCACCTCATCTATACTATGGACCATACTTTCATAAAATCCAGCTTTTGTAATCTTAACAAATTTTGGTTTATTTCTTAGAGATATAATATTTTTTGAGCCCAAATAACCCATTGATGATTTCAATCCTCCAATAAGTTTAAAGATTGTTTTAGATACATCGCCTTTATATTTAATTAAACCTTCTACTCCTTCTGGAACATATTTTGAACTATCTTTTTGTTTTTTTTGAAAATATCTATCAGCAGACCCTTTGTTCATTGCTCCAACTGATCCCATTCCCCTGAAAACTTTAAATAGCTTTCCATTTTTTTTTATAATTTTTCCTGGAGCCTGGTTAGTTCCAGCTAACATAGATCCCGCCATTACAGCGTCTGCCCCTGCTGCAAGTGCTTTTGCAATATCTCCAGAAAATTTAATTCCTCCGTCAGAAATCATTTTTACGTTTTTGTTTAAACCTTTTTTTGCATCTAATAATGCACTTAACTGGGGCACACCAATACCAGCAACGAGTCTAGTTGTACAAATAGATCCTGGTCCAATTCCTACTTTAACTATATCTACTCCAAGTTTGCATAAAAATTTCGCTGCTTCAGCTGTTGCAATGTTTCCTGCACATAACGCTGTTTTGTTCGATTTTTTTTTTTTTATAAATTTAATTATTTTTGCCACTCTTTTTGTATGGCCATGCGCAGTATCCACAACAATCAAATCAACTTTACACTTAATAATTTTCTCAGCTCGAGATAGTTCAGTGTCATTAGTTCCAACTGCTGCTCCAACTACTAGCCCTTTTTTTTGGACTTTTTTTATTTCTAATAGTTGATCACTAATGGAAAGATTTCTGTGAATAACTCCAATGCCACCTGCCTTTGCCATTTCAATAGCCATTTTAGACTCTGTGACTGTGTCCATGGCGGACGAAAGTAAAGGTATTTTAAGATTTAAATTTTTTGAAAGTTTGACAGATGTATTTACTTCGGAAGGAAGTACAGAAGAATACTTTGGCGCTAAGGTGACATCATCAAAGGTGAGTGCTTCTTTTATAGGATCCATAATAGTTTATATACGATTCCTGAAAATTTAAAAGTGACTATCTTAAATTTTTACAGATGATAAAGCTTTCTTTTGAGTCTTTTCTACTAGAAGGTGGTTTAAAGATTTTACTTTCTTTAAAGTTTTTTTTTGCATTTTCAACTATTTCATTAAATGTTGAGCCCATAAAAATTTTTGATAAAAAAATTCCTTTTGGTCGCAGCATACCAATAGCAAAGTGCATTGCTGTTAAAGAAAGTTCACCCGTTTGAATTGAATCTAAATTTTTATTTCCAGTTGTATTAACCGCCATATCAGAAACTACAAGATCTATTTTTTTTGGAAAATAATCTGCAATCATTTTTTGGTTTTTATTATCTAAAAAATCACCGACAACATGATAAACGTCTTGTATTTTCTCAACTTCTTTAAGATCAATAGACATTATTTTTGAACCTTTTGATTTTTCAGATAGATACTGTGTCCAGCTTCCAGGTGCAGAGCCCACATCCAAAATATTTAAATTATTTTTAATAATTTTAAATTTTTCGTCTAATTCTTTAAGTTTATATACTGCCCTCGATCTATAACCTTCTAACTTTGATTGACGAACATATTTGTCTTTTCTTTGTCTTATAACCCAACTTTTAGATATCTTATTTTTTTTCAACTATTATTAAACCTTAAACTTTTAAGTTCTTTTTGATCTTCAAGATTATAAATATCAATTTTTACATTTTTATCTAATCTCATGTCGACATTATCTTTCCAAATTCCTGCAGCTAAGTGCATGATGCCGATTTTATTATTTGGCAAGTAAGGCTCTACAAATGTCTTTTGATTGCTATCATATTTTGGAAGTAAATTACTTGCAATCCAATTACAATTTAATGGTAAAAATTCTGTATCAATTTCGTCTATGTAAACACTTAGATTAATTGCTAACCCTTCTGAGCCAAAAATTTTTCCACTTTTTAAAGTTTGTCTTAGATTTTTTTGCCATACTTCCCAGCAAGGTGAATTTTTTTGAAGTGAAAATACACCAATATTAATGTGGGGTGCAAACGCAAGTTTTCTTGATTTTGAAATATCAATATTTGACGAAAGAGCATGTTTAAAATTTTGGCTTTTAACAATTGCTAATTTTCCAAATAACCATTTTACTTTTGACATTATTTTATAGCCTGGGCCCATTGTTTGAGTTATTCCCAATTTCCCCTTTTCACATGCTTTGAAATATAATTCTACACACTTCCAATCATTGACCCATGCATCACAGTCTATCCAAAGATACTTCTTATATTTTGGAAAATATTTTGGTAGAAATGCCCGAGACACTTGACTTTTGAGCCATTCTTTTCCCATTACTTTTAGATTTGAAACTTCAATATCCCACTCTGCTTTTGCAACTTCATCAACCTTCTTTTTTAATTGTTCTCTTTGATTGTCATTTAAACCTGCATCAAGCACGCAAATTGCAATATCTTTGCTCTCAGGTTTCTTTTTGATTGAGTCAATTAATTCAATTAATAAATCAAAATACTTTTCATCTGCTAAAGAAACTATAGCTTTTGTTTTCATTTAAAGGACATCTTCTTGATCTTCACCATCTTGACTTACATGACTAAATTTTTTGGACAGTTTACGAAAATGGAAAAAGCTAATTGGTATAAGAAGTAAGTATATTAACGTTGATATTACTATAACGTTATAAGTATAGATTAATAATAACCCAAAAAACAAAATTAACGTAAATAATAAAAAGATTGTTAATCTTCTAGGGACTACAATCTTTTTAAAAGAGTAAGTTGGTATTTTGCTGATTAATAGTATTGATGTTAAAATAAAAAAACCAGGGACTAGATATTTGTTTTCAATTGAAAAAAGTTGAAATTCACTAAAACCATAAATTAATGGAAATAAAACTAAAATACCTCCAGCCGGCGAAGGGACGCCTTCAAAAAAATTGTCTTTCCATTTTGCATTCGTATTAGAGGTAATATTAAATCTCGCCAACCTTAAAGCGACACAAATTACATAAATTAAACAAACTAACCATCCTACTCTTCCAAGATTATTTAAGGACCAAAAATACATTATAAAAGCCGGAGCAACCCCAAAGCTTATAACATCCGTTAATGAGTCAAGTTCTTTACCAACCTCAGATGTTCCTTTAATAAGTCGTGCAATTCTTCCATCAAGACCATCTATAATACCCGCAACTAATATTGCAAGAACTGCAAAACCAAAGCTGCCATCAAAAGCAAATTTAATAGACGTTAAACCTATACATACGCCTACTAGTGTAAACATGTTAGGTAAAATTGATCTTGTTTTTTTGTTCGCAACTAATTTGAAATTTTTATTTTGTTGTTCCATTTTATTTTTTTGCAATTAAAGTCTCACCAGCCACTGCTCTTTGATTTACTTTTACTAAAGGTGTATAATTTTCAAAGTATATGTCTGCCCTACTACCGAATCTAATCATCCCTATTCGATCACCTTGGTTTAGTTTTTCTCCTTTGTTTATCTCAGTCACAATACGCCTAGCAATCAAACCAGCAATCTGAACAACTACAACCTGATCACCATTACTATTTTTAATTTTATAATAATTTCTTTCATTGTCTTCGCTGGCTTTGTCTAGAGATGCATTTAAAAACTTGCCTGGTTTATATAGAATTTCTTCAATTTCACCACTACATGGAATCCTGTTTACGTGGCAATCGAAAACATTCATGAACACACTTACTTTGGTAAATTTTTTATTCTCTAAGGAAAGTTCTGAAGGACCATTAACTTCTTCAACTTTTATCACTAATCCATCAGCCGGACTAACAAGATAATTTTCATCATTTATTGGAAATCTTTCTGGATCTCTAAAAAAATAGTAAACCCATATTGTAAGAATAACACCTATTAGACCCAAGAAACCACTTATTAAATATAAAACTAGTGTTCCAAGTCCAAAGATTACTAAAAACTTATAACCCTCGTTATGTATTTTCGGAAAAACTTTATCTATCATAATCCTTTATTTGATAATTTCTGATTAATATGTATATAAAAAGCAGAAATTCAATTACTAAGATTTATACATAAATATGAGCAAAATTAAGGTCAAAAACCCAATCGTCGAGTTGGATGGCGATGAAATGACAAGAGTAATTTGGGAGTTTATTAAGAATAAACTGATATTACCGTATTTAGATTTAGGTATTGAATATTATGATCTTGGTATGAAAAGCAGGGATAATACGTCAGATCAAATAACTATTGATTGTGCGAATGCAATTAAAAAGAATGGTGTAGGTATTAAGTGTGCAACAATTACTCCAGACGAAGCACGAGTAAAAGAATTTAATTTAAAAAAGATGTGGAGATCTCCAAACGGTACAATTAGAAATATCATTGGAGGAACTGTATTTAGAGAGCCCATTATTTGTAAAAATGTTCCAAGATTGGTACCATCATGGACTGATCCTGTGATTATTGGAAGACATGCATTTGGTGACCAATATAGAGCAACCGATTTTAAAGTTCCTGGTAAAGGAAAACTTGAAATTAAATGGACTTCTGAAGACGGTAAAGATACCAAAAATTATGAAGTATTTAATTTCCCTGGATCAGGGGTGGCTTTGTCGATGTACAATTTAGATAAATCAATAGAAGATTTTGCTCGATCTTGTTTTAACTATGGTTTGATTAAAAAGTGGCCAGTTTACCTATCAACAAAAAACACGATTTTAAAAACTTACGATGGAAGATTTAAAGACATATTTCAGGCTGTTTTTGAAAAAGAATTTAAATCGTCATTTGAAAAGAATAATTTAACTTATGAACATAGGCTTATAGATGACATGGTTGCTTGCGCAATGAAGTGGAGCGGTAAATATATTTGGGCTTGTAAAAACTATGATGGTGACGTTCAATCAGATACTGTTGCTCAAGGATATGGTTCCCTTGGACTAATGACAAGTGTCTTACTCGCACCAGATGGGAGAACAATGGAGGCAGAGGCTGCTCATGGAACTGTTACGAGACATTATCGAATGCATCAACAAGGAAAAGAAACTTCAACAAATCCTATAGCATCAATTTTTGCTTGGACTAGAGGACTTGCTCATAGAGGAAAATTAGATGCAAATGATGAGCTGATAAAATTTGCAAATACGTTAGAAAAGGTTTGTATTGATTG
The DNA here is from genome assembly GCA_902566755.1 of uncultured Pelagibacteraceae bacterium. Lineage (GTDB taxonomy): Bacteria > Pseudomonadota > Alphaproteobacteria > Pelagibacterales > Pelagibacteraceae > Pelagibacter. The sequence continues at coordinate 23,197 of CACFJR010000006.1, read as the reverse complement.
TGTTGAAACTGGATCAATGACTAAAGACTTAGCAATTTTAATAGATACAAATCAAAAATACCTTACTACAAATCAATTTCTTGATGCAATTGATGGAAATTTAAAAAAGAAATTAAATTAAACTTTTAATCTTTTCAAAACTTTCTTCTATTTTATTTGAATGGACTCCACCGGCTTGGGCAAAATCAGATCTACCTCCACCACCTTTGCCACCAAGAATTTTTGAACCAGATTTTACAAATTTTATTGCATCGTACTTTTTAGTTAAAGTGTCTGTAACTCCTACTGCTAAACCAATTTTATCATCTTTAATTGCATATATAACTACAATTCCATCTTTGATATCTTTCTTACCTTGATCAACAAGTCTTCTTAGTTCTTTAAAAGGTAAGTCATCTATTTTTTGAAATCTAATGTTTATTTTTTTAATATTCTCATCTTTTACAATATTTTTATTCTTATCTGATAAAATACTTTTTACTGTTATTTCCTCTAATTGTTTTGTCAGCTCCTTAATCGTAATTTTAAGATCTTCAGATTTTTTAATTGGTTTTCCTCCAAGCTTAGTGATTTCACTTGATAACGATTTGATAGTTTCTTCATTTTTTTGGGAAGACAAACTAGACATCTTATCTTTTGACTTAAGATATTCTTCAAGTTGTTTATCTCTTAATGCTTCAACCCTTCTAACACCCGCAGCTATTGACGATTGGCTAACCACTTTAAATTTACCAATCTCGCCAGTGTTTTTTACATGGGTTCCACCACAAAGTTCTGTTGAAAAATATTTGTTACCTTCTTCACCCATAAACACAACTCTAACTTCATCTCCATATTTTTCACCGAATAAAGCCATTGCCCCTTGTTCAATTCCCTCTTCAGGAGTCATTAGTCGTGTAACAACTTCAGTTTTTGAGTTTATAAACTTATTAACATTTTCATCGATTTTTTTCATTTCTTCATCTGTGATTGGTTTCATATGACTAAAATCAAATCTTAATCTGTCTGGCGCAACTAATGATCCTTTTTGCATTACATGTGTTCCTAAAGTTCTTCTAAGAGACTCATGTAATAAATGCGTTGCTGAGTGATATGCTCTTATGTTTTGACGTCTTTCTGTGTTTATTTTTAATTCAACATTATCTTTAAGTTTAATTGATCCTTTTGAAACTTTACCAAAGTGGACAAATAAGTTTCCTATTTTTTTTTGAACATCAGTTACCTCAAATTCATTTTCACCCGAAGTTATCGTGCCTTTGTCACCAACCTGACCACCGGACTCCCCATAAAAAGGGGTTTGATTTAAAATAATTTGTCCTTCTTCGCCTTCTTTCAATTGTTGAATTTCTTTATCATCTTTAATTATTGCAGTAACACTTCCTTCAGCCTGATTAGTCTCATAACCTAAAAATTCAGTAGGACCGATTTTCTCTTTTAGATTAAACCAAATTTCACTGACTGAACTATCCCCTGAACCTTTCCAATTTTTCTTTGCAAGTTCTCTACTTTTTTTCATCATCTCATCAAATTTTGTGTTATCTACTTTGAGAGATTCGTTCTTAAGAATATCTTCAGTTAAATCTAACGGAAATCCGTAAGTATCATAAAGTTTGAAAGCAACTTCTCCAGGCAGAACCTTGTCTATTTTTGAGATTTCATCATCCAGAATTTTCATGCCTCTTTCTAATAAAACCAAAAATTTTTCTTCCTCCATTTTCAAGGTTTCTTTGATAAGTGACTCTGCTCTTTTTAACTCTGGATAATTTTTAGACATTTCATCTAAAAGAGTTTTGAAAATATTAAAAAAAATTGGTTCTTTAGATCCTAATAAATGTGAGTGTCTCATTCCTCTTCTCATAATTCTTCTAAGTACATAGCCTCTTCCTTCATTAGATGGTAGTACACCTTCAGCAAGAAGAAACGAACTCGCCCTTAAATGATCAGCTATAACTCTAAAACTTGATAAATTATTTTCATTGGGTTTTACTTTTACAGTCTCAGAGATTGAACTTATTAATTTTAAAAAATGATCAGTTTTATAATTATCATGTGTTCCCTGAAGGAGAGCTGCCATTCTTTCAAGGCCCATACCTGTATCTACTGAAGGTTTAGGTAAATCTATTCTTTTATCTTTTGAAACCTGTTCATATTGCATGAAAACTAAGTTCCAAATCTCAATATATCTATCGCCATCTTGGTCTTTGCTCCCAGGAAGCCCGCCTTTTAAATGATCTCCATGATCATAAAAAATTTCAGAACAGGGTCCACATGGACCTGTTTCACCCATTGACCAAAAATTATCTGAAGTAGAAATTTTGATTATTTTATTTTCATTTAAGCCTGATATTTTTTTCCAAAGTTTAAATGCTTCTTCATCTTCATTAAAAACGGTAAAATAAAGTCTATTTTTATCTAATCCAAAATCTTTAGTTATCAAATTCCATGCAAGCTCTATTGCTCTCTCTTTAAAATAATCCCCAAAAGAAAAGTTTCCGAGCATTTCAAAAAATGTATGGTGTCTTGGGGTATATCCAACATTTTCTAAATCGTTATGTTTTCCACCTGCCCTAACGCATTTTTGAGAAGTGGTAGCTCTTTTGTAATCTCTTTTTTCTAATCCAGTAAAAACATTTTTAAATTGAACCATTCCAGAATTGGCAAACATCAATGTTGGGTCGTTGTTTGGAACAAGGTTGCTAGACTCAACTATTTTATGATCATTTTTCTCAAAATATTTGAGAAAAGTATTTCTTATTTCATTTAAGGTTTTTTGAGCCATATTTTTTAAAATACAGCTTTTTTAAATGATGTCTATAATCTTAAGGGGAAAAAGGCGCCTGTTACAGCGCCTTTTCTTAACTAATAATGACTATTTAGCTAATTCTTTTTTACAGGAGGAGTCTCTTCTTTTTGGCTCGCTTCTATTTTCTCCTGATCAAGTGGGTTACCTTCAATTTTTTTAGTAATCACACCTGCTTTTTCTCTAATTGCCATCTCTATTTCAGCGGCAACTTTTGGATTTTGTTCTAAGTAAATTTTGGCATTTTCTCTTCCTTGGCCAATTTTCTCACCTTTGTATGCATACCAAGCACCAGATTTTTCAACAATCTCTGCTTTTGCACCAAGGTCAATTAATTCACCTACTTTACTAATTCCTTTTCCATACATTAAATCAAACTCAACTACTTTAAATGGTGGAGATACTTTGTTTTTAACAACCTTAACTCTTGTAGAGTTACCAATGATTGCATCTTTATCTTTTATCGCACCAATTCTTCTAATATCCATTCTTACAGATGAGTAGAATTTTAATGCATTTCCGCCTGATGTAGTTTCGGGACTTCCAAACATAACACCTATTTTCATTCTGATTTGGTTAATGAAAATCATCATTGTGTTTGTATTCGATATTGAGCTAGTTAATTTTCTTAAAGCCTGACTCATTAATCTTGATTGAAGACCTACATGATGATCGCCCATGTCTCCTTCAATTTCAGCTCTTGGTGTTAATGCTGCAACTGAGTCAATAACTATTACAGAGATAGAACCTGACTTAACAAGTGTATCTGCTATCTCTAGTGCTTGCTCACCAGCGTCAGGTTGAGAAATTAATAATTCCTCTGTGTTTACACCTAATTTTTTTGCATACACTGGATCTAAAGCGTGCTCTGCATCAACGAATGCACATATTCCGCCAGCTTTTTGAGCCTCAGCGACTACTTGAAGTGCAAGTGTTGTTTTTCCAGAAGACTCTGGACCATAAATTTCGATAATTCTTCCTTTTGGTAATCCACCAATACCTAGCGCTAAATCTAAGCTTAGAGAGCCTGTAGAAATAGACTCTATATCCATAGCTTTTTTCTGGCCAAGCTTCATTACAGAACCTTTTCCAAAGTTATCAGTAATTTGACTGATAGCTGCATCTAAAGCTTTATTTTTTTCTTTATTTTCCAAGTCTTTATCTTTCGCGGTTTTGACCACTTTTAAGTTATTTTTTGTCATTTGATGCCTCTTTTTTATTAATTGTTAACATACGAATCATGCTTTTAAATGTACACATTTTGTTCTCATTGGCAAGGATTAAATAAAAAGCTCTAAATTACTTAATAATATTGAGATATTTTGCGTTCAAAAGACCTAAAGATTTTAAAAGCTCTAACTGTGACAATAGGAGGTTTCTTTCTGAATTAGCTAGATTGATTCTAGCAGTTAAAAGAATTGTATTTGATTGAATAACATCAAGTGTGGTTCTTCCAAGTCCAGTTTCATACTCAACAGTTATTCCTTCATGAGCAATTTCTGCAGCTTTCACTTGGGCACGAACAGACGATAGTAAACTATCTGAAGATTGAAAATTAGACCAGGCACTAGCAACGTTTGTTTCATTAGTTCTTACAGCATTATCTAAAAGTAATTGTTTTCGATTTTGTAAATTCTTGCTTCTTTCAAAAGATGCTGAATTTTTTCCTCCTTGAAATATTGGCCAAGAAATTTCAGCACTTACTGTCTCTTGTTCTCTTTCATCATACGATGAGCTAAAATCGTCTGATTTAGAAGACTTGGCTGAAATAGTTGCTGAGGGTGAAAATTCAGAAAGAGCAATTTTAACATCCTTTTCAGATTGGTCATACTCTAGTTTAGCAATTGTAAGATCTGGATTGTTCCCTTTTGAAATTTGAATTGCATTTTGAAGAGATGTCGGAATATCAAATTCTATATTTACAACTTCACCTAAGCTATCAATATCATCTAGTGGACCTATAATCTTTTCATAAAGAAGTTTTGCAGTTACTAAATCGTTTTGAGAGCTGATAAATTGAGCTTGTGCTCCGGCTAAAGATGACTCAGATTGTGCTAAGTCTGCTAAAGTAATTATTCCGCTCTCGAGTCTATTTTGATCTGTTTCGACTTGTCTTTCTAATAAATCCAAGTTTTCTTTATTTATCTTAAATTTTTTATTAGCTAAGATAACTCCTGTAAAAGCTTCAGCAGCACTTAATATAACTTCTTGTTCTTTCTTTAATAATTTTGCTTTTGCTAAATTTATTCCAATTTTACTTTTTTCAAGATCTGCCTTTCCACCTAAACCCTGAAAAACTTTTTGCTCTATCGTAACAGTTTGTGTTTCAGTATCTACATCAGTAATAGCAGCACTAGTTCCATCACGATCTGTTAATTTTTTGGTGGTTGCTTCACTTTTGGTTCCAGTTATTGTAACAGACGGTAAAAACTCACTTTTTGAAATTTTTAAATCCTCCTCAGAAACTAAAATATTTTTTCTTTCTGCATTCAATTCTGGATTACTTAAATAAGCATCTTGCAATGCTTTATAAAAATCTGCTGCATACAAATTTTGTATTGAAAAAAATAAAATTAAAAACGTTATACTAAAAGAATTAAGCATGTTTAAATTTTACCTTTTTAATTTGATGGTTTTCATTAAGATCAATAACCGCTGAAGAATATTTTGGGGCATTCTTAAACATATTTTGAGTTATTCTTTGATAAGTCATCATAAAAGTTTCGACTTCTTTCTCATTCATTATCTTTGAGTTTTTTTTATTTCCACTTTTCATTTTCAGTTTTTTTTCTTGTTTTAATCTCCATCTTTTTAACAATTTAAAATTTTTGGCTTTTAAATATAACAGACTATCTAGCTGATCAAAGAGTTTTGAATATTTCGATTTAAGTTGATTATTAACATAACTTCTCCAAATCTTTTTTTTGTCTACATTTTTTTCTAAAATATTCATTGGTCTATTTAAGGATTTTTTATTTTCAGGTTTAGCACCAACACACCAACCTTCCAAAATTAAAATATCTGGTTTCTTTTTCAACTTAAACCAACTATTTTTTTTACACCTATCATCAATTGATTTATCAAATTTTGGAACATTAATTGACCTAAATGTATTTTTTTTAACTTTCCTAAAAAGATTAATCATTAATTGTATGTCATGAGTACCTGGAACCCCTCTTATTAGCAATAGAGGATGTTTTTTTTTTGATAATAAAATTCTTTCTTTTCTAGTTTTATAAAAATCATCTATAGAAATTTTGAAAACTTGTAATTTAAAATACTTGATAAGTACCAATTTTAATAAAGTTGAAATTGTTGTTTTTCCAGTCCCCTGGCCTCCTGCAAGACCAACGAGCAAGGTTTTTTTATCTTTCCTTTTTTTATTAATCCAAAAACATAAAGGAATTATATGGGATTTTATCATTTGATCTTTGTTTTTAAACTTTTCTTTTTTTGTTTCTTGAGACTGTATATATTTTACACAATCCTTTCTTACTTTTTCAAAACACTCTCTGTAATTTTGCATTTTATTTTTTTTGGTCTAATGGATGGTTCTCACCATTATTGACTGGAACATCTTTTAAAGCAAAAGTATCTATGTCGTCAATACATGCGATGTTTATTCCGTAAATTTTTGGATTAATTCTTGGTCTATTGTGAGTATGAATACCACATATAGAACAGAAATAGTGTTTAGCAACTTTTGTATAATACTGATAAAGCTTTAATATTTTTTCACCTTTAATTAATTTAAAGTCGTCCTCTCCTATTACGCCAATTATGTATCCTTTTCTTTTACATAAAGAACAATTACATCTCATGAATTTTTCAACACCTGTTTCAGGTATCTTTACTTCAGCTTCTACTTCACCACAGTGACACTTTAATTTTTTAATCATTTTTCTATTCTATCCATTTTATGATTTTTGCCATCATTTACTCTTACATTAAGTTCAAATAATTCTTTAGTCGACATATCTTCTAAACACCCAACGTTTACTCCATATGTATTTGGATCGCTCCTTCTCAGATTATGGGTATTTATTCCGCAAACAGAACAAAAAAAGTGCTTTGCAGCTTTTGTATTGAATTGGTAATATTTAATTTTTTCTTTACCCTTAACTATTTCTAAATCTTTCTTATCCACTATTGTTGTAATCGAGCCTTTTCTTTTACAAATAGAGCAGTTACATCTGTAGTAATCATTTGATTTTTCTTTCAATTTTATTTTTATTTCTATCTCTCCGCAGTGACACGTTAATTTTTTCATCTCTATTTTACTCTATCCCTTGTAGAAGTTATCCACAACGTATCAAAATGTAGTTTCAGTGTTCACGTTTTGATTCACTTTTGATTCAATTTCAGACTCAAAATACAACCTATTTGACTATATCGATTTATTAGGCTATTAATTAAAAAAGAACAAAATAAGAACATTTATGAAGCTAACTATACCCTATTACTTACACAAAGCTGGAGCAGGTTTTCCTTCGCCAGCTACAGACTACATTGAGGAAGACATAGATCTAAATGTTCATCTCATAAAGAATGTTCCTGCAACATTTATAATTAGGGTGCAGGGAAAATCTATGGTCAACGCTGGAATTTATGACGGAGATTTATTAGTTGTAGACAAAAGCCTAAAGCCTAAAAATTTTTCTACTGTTATAGCAAATGTTCATGACGAACTTGTTGTTAAAAGTTTTGTCAAAGAAAACGATAAACAATTTCTAACTTCCGGATCTAAAAAATTTGAGGATAGAATTTTGATAAATGAAGAAGCAGATGTTTTTGTTTGGGGGGTCGTAACTTATGTCATCCACTCTGTATACTAAAAAAATTGCATTGATAGATTGTAATTCTTTCTATGTTTCTTGTGAAAGATTATTCAACCCAAAAATAAGAAGGCTACCTGTGGTAGTTCTTTCTAATAATGACGGATGTATAATATCAAGATCTAACGAAGCTAAAGCCTTAGGAATTAAAATGGGAGAGCCTTATTTTAAAGCAAGAAATATTATTATAAAAAATAATGTTCAGGTATTTTCTTCGAACTATTCTTTATATGGGGACATATCACGAAGAGTAATGCGAACACTAAAAAGATTTAACTCAAAAATAGAAGTTTATTCTATTGATGAAGCTTTTTTAGATTTGTCTAATTTTTCAGATAAAGAAGTAAAAGATGTAGGTAAAGAAATTAGAAATACTGTTTTACAATGGACTGGTATACCAACTAGTATCGGAATAGCTGAAACCAAAACCTTGAGCAAGGTTGCAAATCATATAGCAAAAAAACAGAAGTCAGGTGTTGTAAGTTTGGTCAATATTAAGGATTTAGACCCAATATTAGAAAAAGTTGAAGTAAGAGACATATGGGGAGTTGGAAAACAACTCTCAAAGTTTTATATCAAAAACGGAATTTATAATGCAAAACAATTAAAAAATGCTTCTAATACTTGGATCAAAAAAACAAAAAATGTTCTTAGTTCAAGAACTGCTATGGAGCTTAGAGGTGTTCCTTGTATTGAAATTGAAACTAAACAAGCAAAAAGAAAAAGTTGTTGTGTATCGAGATCATTTGGAAAAAAAGTAGAAAAACTCAGAGAACTGAAAGAGTCTGTAACAAGCTACTGTTTAAATGCAGCAGAAAAAATTAGATCTGAGTCACTAGTCTGTAAGTCTATCACTGTTTTTATAAGAACAAGTCCGTTTCAAAATAAAGGTATATTCTATTCAAATTCAAAGACAATTGATTTTCCTATTGCAACAAATAATAGTATCGAAATAGTTAAAAATGCTCTTATGGGTCTCGATCTAATATACAAAGATGGATTCAAATATCAAAAAGCTGGTATAATTTTATCAGGTTTATCTGACTCTGAAAAAGGAAATAGTTTGTTTAAGTCTACAAAAGATGAAAGAATTAAAAACTTAATGCAATCTATTGATAGCACTAACTACAGATATGGAAGATCAACAATTAGCTTGGCAAGTGCAGGGATAAATAAAAAATGGAGTATGAGAAGACAATATTCCTCAAAAATTGATACAGCGGATTTTTATTCTTTACCTAAAATACTAGCAAACTAGTGAGGACGAACGTCTCCAATGTTTGAGAGTGATGTATCGAATTCTTTGATGTTTTCTCTATTGGATAAGATAAAAATAATAAATAAAAATATGATAAGTAAAAATAGAGGAAAGATAGTAATTAAGGAAACATTTTTATTTATGATGGCAAAATAAATTACAAAAAACAAAATTGATCTTATAACAACATTAAACTTAAAAACAGAAATGATGGATAAACTGTGTTTAACTAAATTTAAAAAGCTCATTTTAGAAGGCCCAAAATAACGTTTACCTCTAGTTGATTTAATGGATCCAAAACTTTTTTCAATTTTAACAAGCGATCCAGAAAAACTATTCCAGGAAGATTTTTCAATAATAAACTTTTTAACAACTGATTTGGGTAAACAGGTGAAATTTCCAAATTTAATGCTTTTTCCTGTAAAGAAATATGTCAAAAATTTATGGACTACATAAAAAAAGGTAAAAATTGATCCTTCAGATCTTTTAATTCTTTCACCGACTATTGCTTTATCGACGTAATAATCTGTGCTTTCTATAAATTTACTAATTTCATCAGGTCTGTCCTCCCCATCACCATCCATCGGGATTACATATTCAAAATCCTCTCTTTCATAAATATATTTCAAACCAGTCGCAATAGATCTGGCATGACCAACATTTTTTAATAAAGTGATAACTTCAACTTTGATTTCCTCTGTGGAGAATCTTTTATCATCATATTCCTCTGTCGATCCGTCGTTAATTACAAAAATTGAAAACTTACAATTAATATTTTTTACCTTTAAATTTATATCTTCAATAAGTTTTTCAAGAGACTGCCAATCGTTATAAACTGGAATTAAGATTATTATTTTTTTCACCTATAACCTACGCAAACTTTTTTGGTACAAATATATGCATTTAATAAATCGACATTTTTTTGATTTATTTCTCCAAGCCATACTGGTCTTCCTTCCATATGGTAGGATATATTACCTGCATACCATTCATCTCCTAAAACTACATTAATTGATTCTGTAAAATCTTTTTGCCAAACTTGAAGAACTTTGTTGGCTTCAACCTTGCCCTTATAATCGGTTCTTTTATTTTCACTAATGAGCGAGACCAGACCATAAGTAATAGGAGACAATAAAAACAAAATTAAAAATGGTTTGAAAAATTCTTTAAACGTTTTTTCGTCGTCTTTAATATCAAACATACTTAAAATAAGGATACCGGAAAAAAGATAAAAAGGTGTCATCCACATTGTTCTTATTTTTGAGCCAGTTAATACTGAAGTTACAAACATTAAAACTATTGGAAGAAAGTTTACGAGCAAAATAAAACATTTTTTTTTATCCTTTATATCAAATCTTATTTTTATTTTTTTTATTATAAAATAACAAAGAACAAAAAAAGGGATTAATATTCCAATCTGTTTTATCAAAAATATAATTGGAAACTTTAAGTGATTTAAAAAACTATAATCTACTAGTCCAGCTCTATTAAAAGCATATTTAATTGTTACAAAATCATTTTGAAAAAGCCAAATTAAATGAGGGACTAACAAAACAAAAAATATTTCAATTGGTAAATAATGTTTAAAATTTATTTTCCTAGTTTTTGTTATGAAAAACTCATAGGCAAAAATTATTACTATTGATAAAAGCAAATAAGCAAACAAATACTTTGTTAAAAAACCAATTGCAGCGGTTACTCCTAACAAAATTAGTATTACAGTATTTGTATCTTTCTTCATATATAATTTCCATGAAAGGTAAACTGTAAAAGCCCAAAAAGGTAACTGGCAAACATTTACGTTAAATTCTGGTGTGGTAAAATTATAAAAATATATTCCTTCAAGAATTAAAACAGAAAAAAAACTTAAAGTTTTATTTTGAAAAAATTCATTTGAAAATATCCAAACAATATAGAAAGTTAATATTACAAAAATTTGACTTAAAAGATAATATGCAATGTCATTACTTCTAAAAAAAAAATAAAAAAATTCAACAAAGAAAGCACTTACTGGTGGATGTTTGTTATATCCCCAATCTAAATTACTGCCCCAGGCTAATGCTTCTATTGTATCTAATGGTAAATTATTATTTGTTATTGAAGGAATCAAAGTCCAAACAAATAAGTGCGTAATTAAAAAAAGATAGAATAAATTACTTATATTCTTTTTTTTAAACATATATCTATATATTTATACAATTAATGGTTTCTTGACACCATTTAATTGCTGAATATACTGCGAGCGCTTTAGAAATTAAAATGGTTAAAATTTCGAAAAACTACGTTCCAAAAGAATCAGAAAAATATATGTGCGAAAAACATAAGCTGTTTTTCAAAAACAAATTATCAGAGTGGAAAAAAGATCTAATAAGATCAAATAACGAAGCTCTATATAATAGCTCAATGGATGACAATAGCACATCAGCAGACATTGTAGATCAAGCAAGTTCATACACTGACAAAAATGTTGAGATGAGAGCTATAAATAGACAGATAAAACTTATATCTAAAATCGATGCTGCGCTAAGAAGAATTAAAGATGGAACATATGGTTTCTGTGAAGATACAGGTGAACCAATTGGTATTAAGAGACTAATTGCTCGTCCTGTAGCAACATTAAGTATTTCTGCTCAAGAAAAACATGAAAAAGAGGAAAAAGTTTACGCAAGTGACGTTTAAGGGGAGGGTATTTTTTCTCCTTTATTCATAAAATCGTAACCTTTGATAACCGCTGCTCTTCCTGCAATATCATTATACCATCTCGTCAAATTTTTGTAGTTCTTTAAACCGATATCATGCCAGTCATGTCTAGCAATCCATGGCCATGTAGCTATGTCTGCAATTGTGTACTCTTCACCCGCTAAAAATTTTGATTGTGATAATCTTAGATCTAAATCGTCATAGATTGCCTTTGAAATTTTAAAATATCTATCTTCCCCAAATTTACTTTTTCCAGGATTATAATGATGAAACTGGTGATGTTGACCTAACATTGGTCCAACATATCCCATCTGGGCCATTAACCATTGATTGATTTGGTCTCTATTTTTTTCGTCATAAAACTTACCACTTTTATTACCCAGGTAGATCAAGATTGCACCAGACTCAAAAATTATTTTATGGTTATCATGATCTTTAATTACAGGGATCTTATTAAATGGGCTTATCTTTTTAAACTCAGGGTTAAATTGTTCATTTTTAAACAAATTAACCTTCGTAACTTTGTACTCATATTGAATTTCCTCAAGCATAATTGAGATCTTTTTTCCATTAGGCGTATCGGCTGTAAAAAGCTCAATCACTTTTAACGCCAAGTCTGTTTTTTATAGCTTTTGAAGATGTTGTAAACTCAAAACGATATTTCTCATTTGGCCTAGCTAATTTGAAACATGCCCTTGCTGCTAAAGCCCCTTCGTGGAAACCTGATAAAATTAATTTTAATTTCCCTGGATAGTTGCAAATATCACCAACAGCATAAATACCTTTTTGATTTGTCTCGAATTTTTCAGTATCGACTTCAACTGTTTTTTTATCAATATTAAGCCCCCAATTTGCAATTGGTCCTAATTGCATAATAAGTCCAAAAAAACCTAGCACATAATCTGTTTTTATGTTTACAATTCTTTTATCGTCATCTTCAATTTCTATGCTTTCAATTTCATTTGAACCATTAAGTTTTTTTAATTGAAATTTAGTAAAAAGATTTATTTTCTTCGATTTTGCCAGCTCATGAACCTTATCAACAGTTGCCTGTGCTCCTCTAAATTCATCCCTTCTGTGTATTAGATTAACGTTACAATTATTTGACAATTCTACTGCCCAATCTAAAGCACTGTCCCCGCCACCAAAGATTGAAACTGTCTTTCCCTTAAAAATATTTTTATCTCTTATTGAATATAAAATTGATTTATTTTCAAATTTTTCATGCCCTTCAACTGAAAATTTTCTTGGCTCAAATGATCCAACTCCACCTGCAATAATAACATTCGGAGTAGTAAACGAGGTCCCTTTATTTGTTTTAACAGTCCACTTGTCACCATCTTTTTTTACTTCATCAACTCTTTCAGATAAATGAAATTTAATATCAAATGGTTTTAATTGATTAATTAAATTATTAGTAAGCTCTTCACCTGTGCACTCTGGGACTGCTGGAATATCGTAAATAGGTTTGTCAGGGTAAAGCTCAATACATTGCCCGCCTATTTTATCTAAATTATCAACGACCTCACAATCTAGCCCAATCAATTTTAATTGATGTGCTGTAAAAAGACCTGTTGGTCCAGCTCCAATAATTAATGCGTCTGTTTTTATCATTAAGTTTGTTTCTCTGGCATGTCTACTACTAAACCATCTAAATCATCTGAAACAATTATTTGGCAGCTTAGTCTGCTATTTTTTTTTGGCTCATAAGCTTGGTCTAACATATCATCTTCACCTTCATTTTTTTTGTTAATCTTATCAAACCAATCTTCTTTGACATAAACATGGCAAGTTGCACAAGCCATGCTTCCTCCACAATCTGCATCAATTCCAGGTATATTATTTTGAACGGCTCCCTCCATAACGGTTAGTCCGTTTTGAACGTCTACTGTATGGTTTGTTCCATTATGTTCTACGTAAGTAATTTTTGCCATTAAATTTATATAAGCACAAAAAAAAATAGGGCAAGTGGTTAAACTCGCCCTATTTTAAAATTAAGATAATTTTAATTATCTAGCTCTCGCTGGTGTACTTGAAACTGCAGCTGCCCAAATAACTAGACCGAATGCGATCTTGTTAATAAAGTCAGCTAAGTTGTAAATGATGTTCAATGAAGCTGCATCAATTCCACCTGTTAGGTAACCAAAAATGTAACCTAATGGGTAAATTGCCCAACCGATTGTTACGATCATTCTCATTGCACCGAAAGCTGTAACAAGTGCTTTGTTACCACTTTTAGATGCTGCTTTTCCAGCTTCACCTGAGAATACTTCATATAAGATGTAGATCCATCCAGCCATACCGATTACGAAACCAAGTGTAGCATTGATGTAACCTGCTTCTCCTAAGTATCCACCTACTAGCATTACTACTGATCCGATTAGTAATCTCCAGAAAATTCCTGAAGGTACTTTTCTGATCGCTGCTAATATTAGATAAAACTCAATCATTTGTAACGGTACTGTAATTAACCAGTCAATGTATCTGTACACTGTTGGTGAGTCACCTGTAATGATCCATACTTCTCTCATGTACATGTAGTGAACAAATGCAACACCTGTTACTAGACCTGCAACTGTTATAGATGTTTTCCAACCACCAGCTACTGAACCTCTTTCCATAAAGAAAAAGACAGTTGCTGCAGCCATACCCATAGATATTAACCAAAATGATATTCCTACAAGGTCATCCGTAGCTAACAGAACAGTGTCTGCTGCGTTTGCCGCACCAGCAAAGCCCACTAGAGCTAATGCTGCTAATGCAAACAATTTTAGTTTATTCATAAAAAACTCCCTCTTTAGTTAGTTTTTTGTTAGTTTAAATTTAAACTACGACCTAAACTCAATTTAGATCAAAGTTGGGGTCCTAATATCAAATATAAAGAGTTATTAGAAGAGTTATTTAGGACTAATTTAGGTTGATTTTATTGGCTTTTTGAAATTAAATGCAACTAACACGTAGAAAAAGCCTTAAATAACGGGATTTTGAGTCATTTATTATGAGCAAGAAATTTGAGCAAATTTACAATAGATCTATAACTAGACCTGAGGAATTCTGGCGTGAAATATCAGAAGATATATTTTGGTTTAAAAAACCAACTAAGATTTTAAACAAAACTAATCCCCCATTTTATAAATGGTTCGAGGACGGAACCACAAACACTTGCTATAATGCTCTAGATTTCCATATTGATAACGGTTTAGGAGAAAAAATTGCACTAATTTACGATAGCCCAATTACAAATAACAAAGCAAAGTTTACCTATAATGAATTAAAGTCGAAGGTTTCAAAATTTGCAGGAGCCTTAAAAAATCAAGGGCTTCAAAAAGGTGATAGGGCTATAATTTATATGCCAATGGTACCTGAGGCTGTTGTTGCTATGTTGGCATGTGGAAGAATAGGTATCATTCACTCAGTTGTGTTTGGAGGATTCGCTTCAAACGAACTTGCAAGTCGTATAGATGATAGTCAAGCCAAAATTTTAATAACAGCGTCGTGCGGTTTTGAACCTGGAAGAACGGTAGAATACAGACCGCTCGTAGATGGAGCTTTAAAACTTGCCAAACATTCGGTTGAAAAAGTTATCTTTTTCCAAAGAAAGGGCCATGAGATAAAATTAAATGCTCCAAAAGAAATTAGCTGGGATGATGCTTTATCAAATGCAAAAGACACGGACTGCGTGGAGATGAATTCAAATGAATATGCTTATATTCTTTATACATCAGGTACAACTGGTGTACCAAAAGGAATTGTAAGAGATATCGGGGGCCACATAGTAGCTCTTAAATGGACTATGAAGAATATTTATAACATAGATGAGGGCGATGTTTGGTGGTCCGCAAGTGATATTGGTTGGATTGTAGGCCACTCCTATATTGTTTATGCTCCTTTATTTAAAGGTTGCACCACTGTTTTATTCGAAGGTAAGCCAGTTGGGACTCCAGATGCTGGTGTCTTCTGGAAAATGATTTCAGACTATAAGATTAAGTCTTTATTCACAGCACCTACTGCTTTTAGAGCTATCAAAAAAGAAGACCCAGAGGGAAAATTTTTTTCCAAATATGATTTAAGCTCTTTTGAGTCATTATTTTTAGCAGGTGAACGAGCTGACCCCGATACAATAAAATGGGCTGAAAATTTGCTTAAAGTTCCAGTAATTGATCATTGGTGGCAGACAGAGACAAGTTGGGCAATAAGTTCTAACTGCACTGGAATAGAAATGATGGAAACAAAATATGGTTCAGCTTGTAAAGCAGTTCCTGGTTATGATGTAAAAATAATTAAACCAGATCAATCTATCGCCAAGGCAAATGAGATGGGTGATATAGTAGTTAAGCTTCCTCTGCCTCCAGGAACTTTTCCTACTTTGTGGAATGCTGACAAAAGATATAAAGATAACTATATGTCTAACTATGAGGGATTTTATCAAACATATGATGCAGGGCATATTGATGAGGATGGTTACATTTGGATCATGTCGAGGACAGACGATATTATTAATGTTGCTGGTCATAGACTTTCAACTGGTGCAATTGAAGAAGTTTTGTCAGAGCACAAATCTGTTGCGGAATGTGCTGTAGTTGGAATTGCTGATAAACTTAAAGGCCAATTACCAATTGGGCTCTTAACTTTAAAAGCTGGTGTAGACCAAGATTATGACACTATATCAAAAGAATGTATCCAGATGGTAAGAAATAAAATTGGTCCAGTAGCTGCTTTCAAAGTTGCCATAGTCGTTAAAAGACTACCAAAAACAAGATCAGGAAAGATTCTTAGAGGAACTGTTAGAAAAATTGCTGATAAAGAAGAATATAAAATGCCAGCAACAATTGATGACCCAGCAATTCTCAAAGAAATTGAAGAGGATTTGATTAAAAATAATATTTTAAAGACTTAATTAATGTTGCTAATTTAATCTGGCAATATTTTTCTAGTTAAAAAATAAAGAACTATTAAATGAATAACATACTTGTAACAGGTGGAGCTGGTTATATTGGTAGTCACATTGTAGAACAACTTGTAAAAACAAAAGCTAGAATTATTATTATAGATAATCTAGCTACTGGATACAAAAAATTAATTAACAAAAAAGCAATTTTTGTAAAAGGTGATATCAAAAATTTTAAAAAATTATCAAAAATATTTAATAAATATAAAATAGACTCAATAATACATCTTGCTGCTTATCTTAATATTAGTGAGGCTGAGAGGAATAAAAAAAAGTACTACCAGAATAATGTTACAGGAACACTTAATTTAATAAAATGTTGTAAATCTTCAAATATCAAAAGTATTGTTTTTTCATCCTCATGCTCAATTTATGGAGATACAGTTGGTGCAGTTGATGAGAATAAAAGAGCAAATCCGAAAGGTTATTATGCTCGTACTAAATATGAAGGTGAGAAAATAATAATTAAGTATGCAAAAAAATATAATTATAAGTATGCAATTTTAAGATATTTCAATATTGCAGGTGCCTCATCATCAAATAAAATTGGAGAAATTAATTCTTCTTACGGTCACTTATTTAAAAATATTGCAATTCAATCTTTAAAGAAAAAACCTGTCATAAATGTTTATGGAGCTGACTACAAAACTAAAGATGGAACTTGTGTAAGAGATTACATGCATGTTTCTGATTTATCTGTTGCCCATGTAAAAGCTCTGAAATACTTAAAAGAAAAATCGAAATCTATGATTCTAAATTGTGGTTATGGGAAGGGATATTCTGTACTAGAAGTATTAAGAAAATTCAAAAAAATTAAAAAAAATTTAAAGATTAACTTTGTCCAAAGAAGAAAAGGAGATGTCGCTGTAGTTTATTCAGATACAAAAAAATTCAAAAAAACTATTAAAATGAAAATCAAATATAATAATATTCCTAAAATTTTGAAGAGTTCAATTAAGTGGGAGAGGATATTAAAAAATAGAAAATAACTTTTTTATTAGTCTTGTAAGATAATAATCAAAAGTTTGATAGTTTTTAGTATTTTTTTCGTCTATTTGATTTATAAAATCAAAAGCCTGATTTCTTCTTCTCCACCACGCAATATTCAAAAATTTATTGTATCTTTTATCAAAGCTGGTGGCTGATTGCCTATAAAATGTTAAATGGTCATTTAATAAGTTGAACTGTTTCTTCTTGATTGCAAAAAAACTTGCTAACCTAAAATCTATCCATAAATCAGGATAATTATTATTAGAAACTTTTTTGATTATCGACTCCAAATTTTTTTTTCTTAAACTAATACAACTTGTGGGGGGAAATCTGGGCCATTTATTTTTTCTATTCTCATATTGAGTGCTCGTTTTTTTTGTCTCACCACTTTCAAAAAATAAGACCGGTTTATCGAAAAGAATATCCTGATTTTTATTTTTATTAAAAAAATTTACTATTTCCTTTACCTTATTTCTTTTAAACCAATCATCTGAGTCTAATAAACAAATTATTTGACCTTTAGATTTTTTTAATGATCTTATTATTCCTTTAATTTGATTATAAGAGGAAATTATACCTCTGCTCTTATTTTTAATTACTTTTAAATTCTTGTATTTTTTTTTCTTTTTTAAAAAATCTATTTTGTTTAAAGATAAATCTGATGAATTATCATCATAAAAAATTACCTCTGTTTTTCTATAATCTTGATCAAGTGCTGACCTCACTGCCTTTTCACAAAAATTTTCTTTGTTAAAATTATTAATTAGAACCGAAACTAAAGGTTTTCTCATCTATTAATTAAAGATAATTGGCTTACCATTTGGTGATCCTATAAGCTTTCCAAATTTCATTTTAATCTCTCCATTAACAACTGTTGCTATCGGGCAACCTTTAAATTTTTCACCATCAAACGGTGACCATCCACATTTACTTTGAATATTTTCATTTTTAATCTCAATTTCTTTATTTAAGTCTACTATAGTGAAATCAGCGTCGTACCCTTTTTTAATATATCCTTTGTTTTGTATTCCAAATATTTCAACTGGGTTTTCACAAATAAGTTTCATCAATTGGCCCAGACTTAACCTGCCTTCATTAACATGATTCAACATTACTGGAAGTAGTGTTTGAACTCCTGGCATTCCTGATGGTGTGTTAGGATATTTTTTATCTTTGTTGATTTTTAAATGAGGTGCATGGTCTGAACCTATGGTATCATTATAATTATTTTTTACAGCATACCACAGACGATTATAATGCGATTTATCTCTGATTGGTGGATTCATCTGGGCATATGTTCCTAATTTATTGTAGCAATCCGGCGCATAAATTGTTAAGTGTTGGGGAGTTATTTCGAAAGTAATGTTGCCTTTATTTTGAGCAAGAAAATCAACTTCTTCTTTAGTGGTAATGTGAAGTATATGCGCTCTTTTATTTAATCTTTTTGCGATTTTAACAATTCGTCTAGTTGAAGACATTGCAACTTCCTCATTTCTCCAAACAGGATGGCTAGACACATTGCCCTCTTCAATAAGTTTTTTTCTTACTTTCAAGATTTCTTCATCCTCAGAATGAACTGCTACAACTTTTGAAGCATGCTCAAAAACTTTTTCTATATCTTTTTCTTTATCAACTAATAAATTTCCAGTGGAAGAACCTGCAAAAAGTTTAATTCCACAACACCCTTTTAGATCTTTAAGCTTTTCTAGTGTTGAATAATTTTCAGCAGTAGCACCAAAATAAAATGCATGGTTGCAAAACATTCCTTTTCCTAATTTTATTTTTTTGTCAAACTCTTCAAAGTTTGTTGTGGGCGGGTTTGTATTTGGCATTTCAAAAACAGATGTTATGCCACCCATGACAGCGGCTTTACTACCTGAATTTAAATCTTCAGCATCAGTTGATCCTGGTTCTCTAAAATGAACTTGTGTGTCAATGCAGCCAGGTAGAACGGTCAATCCTTTTGCATCAAATGTTTCCTTTGATTTATCCTTTAAGTCACCGATCTGAACAATCTTATTATTAAGTATTCCAATATCTTTTTTTTCTAGAACACCGTTTATGTAACATTCACCGTTTTTAATGATTAGATCTAACATTGTTTTAAAAGTAGATATATTATATTTATATATTAATCAATTATGAAAACAGAAAAAGTTTATATTTTGGATGACAGGGGCATTTTGTATGTTAATGGGCCAGACTCTAAAAAATTTCTACAAAATCTTGTTTCAAATGACGTTGAAAAAGTTAATGAAAGTAAAAGTTGTTTTGCCTCTTTGCTTTCACCTCAAGGAAAGTTTTTATTTGATTTTATTGTAGTCAAACACAAAGATGGCTACTTATTAGATTGTGAGAAGAAAATAATTGATCAACTGTATAAGAAATTAGTTATGTATAAGCTTAAATCAAAAGTACAGATTTTAAATCTTAGCAACGAATTTGTGGTAGCCGCTTTCAATCAAGAAAAATTTTTATCAATAGAAGGTGCTAGAGAAGAGTTGGGATATACCTTTAAATACAATGAAGACCACATTTTTCTTGATCCAAGAAATAAAAAGTTAGGGGGCAGAATCATTGCTAATCTTGAAAAATTGTATATGTCTCTGAAAAAAATGAATCTTAAATCTTCTAACATTGATGAGTACTACAAATTGAGTTTTGAGCTGGGTATACCTCAAAGCAATATGGATCAACTTCAAGAAAAATTATTTGGGATAGAGTGTAATTTTATAGAACTTAATGCAATTGACTTTAAAAAAGGGTGTTATGTTGGACAAGAAAATACTTCACGAATTAAAAATAAAGATAAATTAAATAAAAGATTACTGCCACTCCAAGTAAAAAAAGGCTCAATAAACAACAATGATACGATAACGTCTAATAACGTAGAAATTGGTAAAGTTTTGATAGCAAATAAGTTTAGTTTTGCTCTGATCAAATTTAGGAATAAAGAATTTAAATACAATAAAGAATTTAAGTGTGGAAAAGCAAATATTGAAATATTTAAACCTAACTGGTTAAATTAATGAAAAATAGGATAATAGTAAATCCGCTTAAACTAAAATTTACTCCATTTAATAGTTATGGGAAGCCAATTTTAGGTATGAGTTGGCATAAAATATCTTACAATCAAAATACTGGTTTTGGAAGCTACATACTAAAGATGGCACCCGGCACAAGAAGTTTAAAACATAAACACCAAAACTATGAGGAGTTTTATGTTTTGGATGGAGAATTAATCGATGAAGACAATACAACTTTTAAGAAAGGTGATTTTATTTCTTATAAACCAGGTTCCAAACATTCTTCTTTTTCAAAAAAAGGATGTTTATTGCTCGTATTTTTAAGAAAGAAGAACAAAGCTATATAAATGGTGCGGCCAGAGAGATTTGAACTCCCATGGACTAGGTCCACACGGCCCTCAACCGTGCCTGTCTACCAATTTCAGCATGGCCGCCTAATGCGTCACATTAATTGAATGACAATTATCTTTCAAGTTGATACATTTAAATATGGATTTTACCGCTGAAATAAAAAAAGCAACTCAGCCAATTTATCAAAAAATTTCTAAGACTATTCCTGAAATTGAATGGTCTACTCACGCCCCATATATTTATGAAATAAACAAACTAAAAAAAGAGAAGAACGCAGTTATTCTTGCTCACAATTATCAAACTCCGGAAATATATCATGGGATATCAGATTTTTCTGCAGACTCTCTTGCTTTAGCTGTTGAGGCTGCAAAAACTAAAGCTGATATAATTGTAATGTGTGGGGTACATTTTATGGCCGAGACTGCAAAACTTATGAGTCCTAATAAAAAAGTATTGTTGCCAGATATGAAGGCTGGTTGTTCTTTATCTTCTTCAATAACTGGTGAAGATGTGAGAGAATTAAAAAAACAAAATCCAGGTGTCCCAGTTGTTTCGTACGTAAACACTTCAGCAGATGTTAAAGCGGAAACTGATGTTTGTTGCACCTCAGCAAATGCTGTAAAAATTGTAAATTCATTAGGTGTTAAGAAAGTAATTTTCTTGCCAGATGATTATCTTGCTAAATATGTAGCTTCTCAAACTGATGTTGAAATTATCTCATGGAAAGGAACATGTGAGGTACATGAAAAGTTTAATGATACAGAGATTAATGAAATTAGAAGAAATAATCCTGGAATAAAAGTTATTGCTCACCCCGAATGTCCACCAGATGTAATAAAAGCAAGTGATTTCACAGGGTCAACAAGTGGAATGATAAAATATGTAAAAGACAATCAGCCAAAAAAGGTCATGATGGTAACAGAGTGTTCTATGAGCGACAATGTTCAAGTAGATAATCCAAATGTTAAGTTTATAAGACCGTGTAATTTATGCCCTCACATGAAAAGAATTACCCTTCCTAAAATTTTAGATTGTTTAAAAAATGAAACAAATGAAATTTGTATGTCAGATGAGACAATCGAAAAAGCTAGAAAGTCTGTAGAGAGAATGGCTGAAATAGGCAGATAAAATCTGTGTCCAAAATAATTTTAAGTAAAAGTTTCATTAAAAATTCTGTTAAGCTTTCATTAAATGAAGATTTATATCCTGATGGAGATATCACATCAAATCTTATTGAGAACAGTAGTGTCAAAACATTTAAAATAATCGCAAATCAAAATGGAATAGTTGGCGGAGTAGAATTTGCTAAAAGTACATTCAAAATCTTTGATAACAAGATCCAATTTCAAATCAAAAAAAAAGATGGTTCTCGATTTAAGAAGGGCCAAATTATAGCTTTGATCAAAGGGGAAACAAAAAATATCTTAATTTGTGAAAGAGTAGCGCTCAATTATCTTTCTCATATATCAGGTATAGCTAGTTATACTAACAAATTTGTTAAACTAGCTAAAGGAAAGAGCAAGATTTGCTGCACTCGTAAAACGATTCCAAGCTTAAGAGTATTGCAAAAATATGCAGTTAAATTGGGCGGTGGTACTAATCATAGATTTAATCTAAGCGATGAGTATTTAATTAAAGATAATCACATCGCGAGTTCAGATTTAAAATCTTTAGTTCAAAAGGCAATTAAAAATAAAAAAGGACGAAAAATAACAGTTGAGGTCGATGATTTAAAACAACTAAAATTAATTTTAGGATTTAAATTTAATACAGTGATTTTTGATAATATGAATATAAAAAGTCTTAAAGAGGGTGTAAAACTCGCAAAAAAATTTTATGAAACTGAGGCGTCTGGAAATATAACCCTAAAAAATGTTAGATCAGTTTCAAGGACAGGTGTTGACAGAATCTCTGTTGGTAGCATCACACATAGTGCTCCTGCTATAGATTTCAAACTTGAGATTTAAAATGGTATGTTGATTCTTTCTAACTAAATTTAAGATAATGCTAATGAGTATTTAAAATCTTTATTTTTTTTCATCCTCCTTAGTTTCTTCAAAATTAGTGGGTTCTTTATTTGCGTTATCTATTGGCTGTTCTTCTTCAGTTTGAGGTTGAGTTTCTTCTTGACTAGGTTGTTGCTCTTTGGTTTCAGGCTGAATTTCTTCTTGAATAGGTTGTTCTGGTTCCTTTTGTTTAGGTTGAATGATTTTACTTTCCAATGGCGACTTGTCTCGTTTCCTAAAATAAAGTAATGCACCTGATAAAACAGCTAATAGAAGAATAATG
>CACFJR010000005.1 GCA_902566755.1 uncultured Pelagibacteraceae bacterium | reverse complement strand
CTGGGCATTATATTCTATATTTCTGTTTAATTGGAAATCTTCCCTAAATGTTTTTGAAAGGTTTACAGCTATCTCTTTTTTTGGAGCTTTAAGCTTGTTACCATTTTATATATTTGAACAAAATTTTATTAACGTAACGACATTTGATTTTAAATTTTTATTTTGGGTAGTATTTGCGGCGATTTCACCAGGAATAATAGCTTTTATATTGTACACTTACACTCAAAAATATCTTGGCGCTACAACGACAGGATTTACTTTGTATTTATTTACAGTCTATGGAGCATTTTACGGCATATTATTTTTTGGTGAGACCTTAGAACTTTTCCATTTATATGGAACATTTCTTGTTTTCCTTGGAGTTTATCTGGTAAGAAAAAAGGCTTAGAATGTTTGATAAAAAAATTATGATTATCTTCAGTACTTTAATCGGTTTAATTACTATTTACGTGATTATTTGTTTGGTAATTTTTCTGTCGCAGAGAAAATTATTATATCATCCTAACGAAAATAACTATTTAGATGAGAACAAACTGACACATAAGATTGAAAAGGTGTTCGTTAAGTCAGACAATAGATTAATTGGTTGGTACCATTTTAAAGACAGGAAATATAAGACATTACTATTTTTTCATGGGAATGCAGGAAATCTACAAAATAGAATTTACAAATTAAACGAGATAGCTGAATTAGAGTTAAATTATTTAATTATTGCTTACAGAGGTTTCAGTGGAAATGAGGGAAAACCTACAGAAGAAGGTTTGTATAATGATTCAATGGCAGCGAAAAGGTGGTTAAATTCAAACAACATTGATGATAGCAATATCATTCTTTACGGAGAATCTCTAGGAACAGCTGTTGCAGTGGACCTTGGTTCAAAATTTCCGTTTGCAGGAATAATCTTAGAGTCCCCTTTTACCTCAATGGTAGAACTTTCAAAAATTTATTATCCTTATTTACCAGTGAACTTACTTTTGAAAGATAGATATGACTCCATAAATAAAATTAGCAAAATAACTTTTCCTAAACTCGTTATGCACGGAGATAAAGATAACATTGTTCCATTTAGAATGGGAAAAAGAATGTTTGAAAGTTTTTCAGAACCAAAATTTAGTTATTTTAAGTCAGGCGATGATCACATGATGGATTTTGATCAAGAACTTTTAGGGAATCTAAAAAATTTTATCAACGAATTAAATTGATTTTTCTATATTTAAAAAATTTTCTGCAAAAGTTTCAGCATCAAAAGATTGTAAATCATCCTCTTTTTCCCCAAGACCAATTGCAATTATTGGAAGTTTAAATTTTTTTGCAGCAGCAATTAGTATTCCCCCTTTTGCAGTTCCATCAAGTTTTGTCATAACAAGGCCAGTTAAAGGAATAATATTATTAAATTCTGTTACTTGATTTATTACATTTTGTCCTGAGGTTGCATCCAAGATTAAAACAACATCATGAGGCGCATTGTAATCAACTTTTTTAACTACATTTGCAATTTTTTTATACTCATCCATCAAGTTTTTCTTGTTCTGCAATCTACCTGCTGTGTCTATCAAAACTGTATGAATTTTATTTTTTTTTGAATATTCCATTGCCTTAAAAGCGACAGACGCAGGATCACTTCCTGCATCTGATTTTATTATTTCACTTCCAACTTTTTTTGACCAGTTTTCTAATTGATCAATTGCTGCAGCTCTAAATGTGTCACAAGCAGCTAGTACTGTTTTATTATTATTATTTTGAAATATTTTAGACATTTTCCCAATTGTGGTTGTTTTTCCTACTCCATTGACACCTGAAACTAAAATTGTTCTATTCTCCTTGGATTGATGAAAAAAATTTTTATTCTCTAAAGGTTTCATTAATGAGAGAATATATTCTTTAAGAATTTTGTTAATCTCATCCAGTTTATTTTTACTTGGATCAATTCTGCTATTAGCTATTTGCTGTCTAATCTCCGATGAAGCCTCAACCCCAACGTCTGATTGAATTAAAAATTCCTCAATTTCATCTAAAGTTTTATCGTCAATTTCTTTGTTAACAACAATATCTTTTATACCTTTTGAAAAATTTGATGTAGTTTTTTTTAATCCATCCTTAAATTTTTGAAAAATATTAATCATATATTTATATTAATATGTTCAATTTCTGAGACCGAACCTTCCATAATAACGTTTCCTTGTTTATCTTTATTGATTTTAATTTTTCCTAATTTAAATTCTATTTCAGTTGGAAATTTTGAAATACCATTAATTTCACCAGCTACAGCAGTTGCACATGCTGCAGTACCACATGCTTTTGTAAGACCCGCCCCTCTTTCCCAGTGCAATACTTTAAAATGATTTTTACTTTGCTCTTTTGCAAAAGTAACATTAACTTTTTCAGGAAATAATTCATGATTTTCTAAGATCGGTCCAACTTTTTTAATTTCGATCTTTTCTAATTCGTTTATAAAAAAAATAATGTGAGGATTTCCAACATTAATTGCTGTTCCTAAAAACTCAATATCACCAACCACAACTTTTATTTTTTTTGTATCGATTTTCTCGCTTAGAGGTATTTGATCCCAATTAGTTTTTGGTTTTCCAATATTTGTTTGAATCAAATTATTTTTTAATATTTTCGACTCTAATTTTCCTGAAGAAGTTTCAACAGTAATAAAGTTTTTTGAATTTTCTTTTGATAACAAGCTCGCTACACATCTAGTTCCATTTCCACATGCTGCAGAGTCCGAGCCATCTGAATTTTTAAAAGTGAGAAATGCATCAAATTTATCACTTTTATTTATAAGAATTAGTTGATCACAACCAATATTGCCTCTGTCACAAATTTTTTTTATTTGAGAATTGTTTAGATCATATTTTTTTTCACGTTGATCAATTATGACGAAGTCATTTCCAAGTCCATCCATTTTATAAGCTTTAAAATCCATATAATAATACTTAACTTATTTATTGACTTTTTGAACCTCTATTATAGTTTCTCACAACTTCCGCAAAAACAGCATTTTGCGGTGTCTTTGGAAACAAAGAGATCGACACCAGTCAGCGAGGGTTCGCCCACTGGTGCGATTGCTGCTGGAAGAAATTATGTTTGAAAATTTGACAAATAAATTCGAGGGAATACTCGATACATTTAAAAAGGCGCCATCCCTAAATGAAAAACAGGTTGATGAGGGTCTTAAGCTTATAAGACAAGCTTTACTAGAAGCAGATGTATCGCTAGAGGTAGTAAAAGACTTTGCAACAAAAGTTAAACCAAAATTACTAGGAAAAGAAATAATAAGATCCACAGCTCCAGGACAAATGGTTGTTAAAATTGTTCACGATGAGCTTGTTTCATTTTTAGGTGATAGCAATCAAGAAATTAATTTAAAGTCTAATCCACCGGTAACAATAATGATGGTTGGTTTACAAGGTTCAGGAAAAACAACCACAACTGCAAAACTCTCAAAATTTTTAGAAAAAAATAATAAGAAAAAAATTATGATGGTAAGTTTAGATATTTATAGACCAGCTGCTCAGGAACAACTAAAAATTTTGGGTGATCAAAATAATATCCAAACCTTGCCAGTGATAAAAGATCAAATTCCAGCTGACATTTGTAGAAGAGCCCTATCTGCAGCTAATTTAAATGGTTCTGATATAATTATTTTTGATACCGCTGGAAGAACTCAAATAGATCTTCAGATGATGTCTGAGATAAAACAGATTGAAGAAGTAATTAAACCAACAGAGACTATACTTGTTGCGGACTCATTAACTGGACAAGTAGCAGCGAGTGTTGCAAAAGAATTTTCCAATACAGTAAAGGTTACTGGAATAATATTAACTCGAGCTGACGGTGATGGTAGAGGTGGAGCTGCATTGAGCATGAAACATATTGCCAATGTTCCAATTAAATTTTTAGGTATTGGAGAAAAAATAGAAAATTTTGAAAGTTTTCATCCTGATAGAATTGCTAACAGAATTTTAGGAATGGGAGATATTGTATCTCTTGTTGAAAAAGCAGCTGACGAAATTGATGAAGAAAAACTTAAAGAAACTGAAGAGAGTTTAAGGAAAGGTCAGTTTTCTTTAGAAGATTATCTTTCTCAATTAAGACAAATGAAAAAAATGGGAGGACTAGAGGGCGTGATGTCTTTTCTACCTGGAGTTTCAAAAATAAAATCGCAAATGGACCAAGCTGGTGTTGACGAAAAAATAATTACACAAAATGAAGCGGTAATACTTTCAATGACTAAAAAAGAAAGAGAAAATCCAAAAATTATCGATGGTTCAAGAAAAAAAAGAATTGCTAATGGCTCTGGAACAGATATTGCCACTATCAATAAATTGTTAAAACAATTTAAAATGATGTCTGACATGATGAAAAAGATGTCAAAAGGAAATACAAAAGGCTTAATGGAAAAAGGAATTCCACCTGAGCTATTCAATCAACTTAAATAAAAAGGAGAAACAAATGTTAAAGTTAAGATTATCAATGGGAGGAACAAAAAAAAGACCAGTTTATAAAATAGTGGTTGCAGACAGTAGATTCCCAAGAGATGGGAGATTTATAGAAAAATTAGGTTTTTTTAATCCTCTAATGCCAAAAGAAAAAAAGGAAAGAGTTGGATTGCAGTCAGAAAGAATAAAGTACTGGCTTAGCCAAGGAGCAAAGCCTACAACTAGAGTTGCTCGATTACTTGGAGAAAATAATTTAATGGAAATGCCTAAACCAGGAAATAATCCAAATAAAGCTGTTCCGAAAAAAGATAGAAAGAAAGATGCTTCTGAAACACCAAAAGAGGAAAAGAAAGCGGATGCACCTAAAGAAGAGAAAAAAGCTGAAGCACCAAAAGTAGAAAAGAAAGCAGAAGCCCCTAAGGAAGAGAAAAAAGCTGATGCACATAAAGAAGAAAAGAAAGTGGATGCACCTAAAGAGGAGAAAAAAACTGAAGCACCAAAAGTAGAAAAGAAAGCAGAAGCCCCTAAGGAAGAGAAGAAAAAATAACTATGTTTCAAGCGAAAATTTTTACTTTGTATCCTGAATATTTTCCAGGACCTTTCGAAATAGGTATTTGCAAAAAAGCTCTTGAAAAAAAGCTTTGGGATTTAAAACTTATAAATATTAGGGATTACGCAGATGATAAACATAAAACTGTTGATGATACTCCATATGGCGGTGGTGTAGGCATGTTAATGAGACCGGATGTAGTAGCAAAATCTTTGGACGCAAATTTGGATGAAAAAGAAACAGTTTATTATCTAACACCAAAAGGTAAAATTTTTAATCAAGATATTGCAAAGGGTATTGTTAAAAAAAACAAAGTTAATATTTTATGTGGGCACTTCGAGGGAGTTGATCAACGAGTTCTAGACTCAAGAAATGTAGAGGAGATAAGTATAGGTGACTTTATCCTTTCTGGAGGAGAGATGGCTTCTTTTGTTGTTTTAGACACAGTTTTAAGATTAGTGCCTGGAGTGTTAGGAAATCTAAATTCTACAAAAGATGAAAGTTTTGAAAATGGGCTTTTGGAGTATCCACAATATACCAAACCTCAAATTTGGGAGAAATTAAGTGTTCCTGACATACTTTTATCCGGGGATCATAACAAAATTAAAAGCTGGCGTTTGTCACAATCTGAGGCTATAACACGGCACCGAAGACCTGATTTATGGCAAAAATATAAAAAGGATTAAAATTGCAAAATTTAAACATGAAAAATATAGAAGACATAAATAAAGCAAATGTTAAAAAAATTTCAGCTGAAAAAAAACTCCCAGAGTTTTTTCCAGGAGATATTATAAAAGTTGGTGTTAAAATTACTGAAGGAAAAAGAGATAGAATTCAGTATTTTGAGGGTGTTTGCATAGCAAAGAAAAATAGAGACTTAAATTCATCCTTTACAGTTAGAAAAATTTCTTTTGGAGAAGGTGTTGAAAGAACTTTTGCACTTTATAGTCCAATAGTTGATACAATTAAAGTTATAAGATCTGGTAAAGTAAGACGTGCAAAATTGTACTATTTAAGAGAAAGAACCGGTAAATCAGCAAGAATTGCAGAAAAGATAAAAAAGAAAATTGGTATTGATATTGAGGCCAAACCTGAGCAGGTTACAGAAGAAAATGTGTTACCAGCAACAGAACAAAAGAATACTGAGGAAAAAACCGAGACAAAAGTCGCTGAGACACCCAAAAAACTTGAAGAGAAAAAAGAAGATAGTAAGATTTCTACTGAATTAAAAAAATAATCTTTTTTTAAATGCCAAAGACTTTATACGATAAAATCTGGAGTGATCACTTAGTCCACCAACAGGATGACGGAACATCTTTGCTATTTGTGGACAGACATTTGATACATGAGGTGACTAGCCCACAAGCTTTTGAAGGACTTAGAAATAGTAAAAGAGATGTAAGACATCCAAACTTAACCCTTGCTGTTGTTGATCATAATATACCTACAACTGATAGATCTAAAGGAATTGATGACAACGACTCTAGAATTCAAGTAGAAACACTTGAAAAAAATTGCAAAGACTTTGACATCAAACTTTTTGGAATGAATGATAAAAGACAAGGAATAGTTCATATAGTAGGACCCGAACAAGGATTTACTCAACCAGGAACAGTTATTGTTTGCGGAGACAGTCACACGGCAACTCATGGCGCTTTTGGGGCCTTAGCGTTTGGAATAGGAACCTCAGAAGTTGAACACGTTTTAGCAACACAAACTCTTGTTCAGAAAAAAGCAAAAAATTTTAGAATTAATGTTAATGGAAAACTTCCTTTAGGAGTAACATCAAAAGATGTAATTCTTCAAATCATTGGTAAAATAGGAACTGCTGGAGGAACGGGATGTGTGTTAGAATATGCTGGTTCAGTCATATCTAATCTTTCTGTCGAACAGAGAATGACTATTTGTAATATGTCTATAGAAGGTGGAGCTCGAGCAGGATTAATCCAACCTGATGAAAAGATTTTTAATTATCTAAAAGATAGACCAATGTCTCCAAAAAAAGAAAACTGGGAAAAAGCACTTGATTATTGGAGTAAATTAAAAAGTGATAGCGATGCAAAATTTGATAAAGAAATTAATTTAAAAGGCGATGAAATTGCGCCTATGGTTACATGGGGAACTTCACCTGAGGACGTAGTTTCAATTAATGGGAAAATCCCCAATCCAGAAAATGAAAAAAATATTGATAAAAAGAATTCGATAAATAGATCTCTTGATTATATGGGGCTTAAACCTGATGTGAAAGTTCAAGACATTAAAATTGATAAAGTTTTTATAGGAAGTTGTACGAATGGAAGAATTGAGGACCTAAGAGAGGCTGCACAAATATTAAAAAATAAGAAAAAGGCTTCACATGTACATGGAATGGTCGTCCCTGGTTCTGGTTTAGTTAAAGAACAAGCTGAACAAGAAGGTCTTGATAAAATATTTATAGAGTCCGGTTTCGAATGGAGAGAACCTGGATGTTCAATGTGTTTAGCAATGAACGCCGATAAATTAAAACCTCAAGAAAGATGTGCATCTACTTCGAATAGAAACTTTGAAGGAAGACAGGGAAGAGGAGGAAGAACCCACTTAGTAAGCCCAGGTATGGCAGCTGCTGCAGCTATTGCTGGAAATCTAGATGATGTTAGAAAATATCAAAACTAATGAAAAAATTCACCTCACTTAAAAGCATTCCAGCTTATTTACCGATTGTAAATATAGACACGGACATGATTATTCCTAAACAGTTTTTAAAGACTATTAAAAGAACAGGATTAGGAAAAAACTTATTTCATGAAATGAGGTACGATGATGATGGAAAAAATATCGATAATTTCATATTAAACAAATCCCCGTACAATAATTCAAAAATTTTAATAGCTGGAAATAATTTTGGCTGTGGATCATCGAGAGAACATGCTCCGTGGGCACTTTTAGACTTCGGAATAACATGTGTAATAAGTTCAAGCTATGCAGACATTTTTTATAATAATTGTTTTAAAAATGGTATTTTGCCGATAATTCTTGATGAGGAAAAAATAAAAGAGTTAGCTGAATATTCAAAGAGAAAAGAAGAAATTGAAATTGATTTAAAAGAAGAAAAAATTCTTTTTGGAAATAATGAATTAAAATTTAAAATAGATCCCTTTAAAAAGAAATGCTTAATTGAAGGTTTAGATGATATTGCTTTATCATTAGAAAAATCATCACATATCAACGAGTTTGAAAAAAAGGTTAAGTCAGTAAGGCCTTGGATTTTTAATGATTAAAGTTAAAAAAAGAAAAATTCTTCTTTTACCAGGAGATGGAATAGGTCCTGAGGTTATTGCGGAAGTTAAAAAAATTATTCATTGGTTTAACAAAAATAAATCCCTAGATTTTGAAATTGATGAAGATCTTGTTGGTGGAGCAGCATATGATAAATACAAGACACCCATAACAGATGAAGTGTTTTATAAAGCTTTAGAGAGTGAAGCAGTAATACTTGGTGCTGTAGGAGGACCTAAATGGGATAAGCTAGAATTCTCAAAAAAACCCGAAAGAGCACTTCTTAAACTTAGAAAAGAGTTAAAACTTTTTGCTAATTTAAGACCTGCCATTTGCTTTAAGCAATTAGTGGACGCTTCAAGTTTAAAACCAGAAATTGTTTCAGGTTTAGATATTATGATAGTAAGAGAATTGACAGGGGGAATATATTTCGGGGAGCCGAGAGGGATCAAACCGATAGATAATGGTGAACGAAAAGGAATTAATACCCATACCTATACTACAAAAGAAATTGAAAGAGTTGCGCGAGTTGCTTTTGATTTAGCAAAAAAAAGAGGCAATAAAGTTACATCTTGTGAAAAATCTAATGTGATGGAAGCAGGTCAGCTTTGGAAAGAAGAAGTTCAAATTTTACATGACAAAGAATATAAAGATGTAGAGCTAACTCATATGTTAGCAGATAATTGTGCTATGCAATTATTAAGAAATCCAAAGCAATTTGATGTAATCGTAACTGATAATTTATTTGGAGATATCCTATCAGACGAAGCTGCAATGTTGACAGGCTCCTTAGGTCTATTACCATCTGCATCATTAGGAGCTAAAGACAAAGATGGAAATATAAGATCGATGTATGAACCTGTGCATGGTTCAGCTCCTGATATAACTGGTAAAGGAGTTGCAAATCCTATTGCTACTATATTAAGTTTTTCAATGGCATTAAAATATTCTTTAAATTTAGATAAGGAATCTAAAGCTTTAGATAACGCTGTCCAAAAGGTGTTAGATGATGGATTGAGGACAAAAGATATTATTTCTAAGGGAAAAAAAGAAGTTTCTACTTCAGAGATGGGAGATGCGATTATTGCGTGTTTGCAAAAATAAATAAATTAACTTACGCTAGATAATTAAAAAAATATGACAATTTATACTGCACCAGTAGAAGAAATGATGTTTCTTTTTGATAATCTTAAAGATAATCAAAGATACAAAGAAATTGAAAAATATAAAGAAATAAATTCGGAACTTGTTAAAGGGATTTTAGAAGAGGCAGCAAAAATAAACCAAGAGCTGATTTTGCCATTAGCCAAAGCAGGAGATGAAAATCCTTGTGTATATGAAAATGGTGTTGTCAGAACACCTCCAGGCTATAAAGAAGTCTACAAAAAATTTATTGAAGACGGCTGGACTTCTCTTTCCTGTGACCCAAAATATGGTGGCCAAGGTATTCCAAAAACCGTAAGTACTTTTTTTGAGGAAATGTTGTCATCATCAAGTTTAGCATTTAAATTATATAGTGAACTTAGTATTGGGGCTTACAATTGTATACTTACTCATGCTGAGCAAAGCATAAAAGATAAATTCCTTCCAAAAATAGTCGAGGGAAAATGGAGCGGAACAATGTGCTTAACAGAACCACAATGTGGAACTGATTTAGGCTTATTAAAAACTAAAGCAGTTCCAAAGAATGATGGAACATATGAAATTACTGGACAAAAAATTTTTATCACTTCAGGCGACCATGATTTAACTGAAAACATAATACATTTAGTTTTAGCAAGAACAACAGATGCACCAAAAGGAACTAAGGGAATAAGTTTATTCCTTGTTCCAAAATTTGAGGTCACTGACGATGGCGTTGTAGGCTCTAGAAACGGTGTTAGCACAAACTCAATTGAAAGTAAGATGGGAATAAAAGGTTCACCAACTTGCGTTCTAAATTTTGAAAATTCAAAAGGTGTGATGATTGGACCTAAAAATAAAGGTTTGAGTTCTATGTTCACAATGATGAATTTAGAGAGAATTGTAGTTGGTGTTCAAGGTTTAGGAATTGCAGAAACCGCGTATCAAAATGCTGTTGCGTATTCAAAAGAAAGAAAGCAAGGAAAAGCAAATAACAGTAAAAATGGGGAAACAGATTTAATTATCAAGCATGCAGACATAAGACGAAGTCTAATGAATATGAAATCAATTATTGAGGGCCAAAGGTCTTTTGCTTTTTGGTTGTCACAGCAAATTGATGTAAGTTTATCTCATGATGATAAAAATGTAAGAGGAGATGCATCAAATATGGTTGCACTACTTACCCCAGTTATAAAATCATTTTTTTCAGATAACGGTGTAGAAATTACCAATGATGCAATTCAGGTATTTGGTGGATACGGTTATACAAAAGATCAAGGGATCGAACAATTGTTCAGGGATAATAGAATTACGCCAATATATGAAGGTACAAATTCTGTTCAAGCAATTGATCTTGTTTATCGAAAAATTTCTTCAGAAGGCATTTTTGAAAATTTTATAAAATCAATGGATAACGAAATCAAAAATTATAAAAGTGAAAAAAATTTAGAGAATTTTTTAAACATCTTTGAGAAATATAAAGAAATCTTGGTGTCTTTTACAAAGTGGATGAGAGAAAAAATTAATTCAAATAAGGACGATGCGAGCGCAGCATGTAATGATTATTTAAAAGTGTTAGGTTACACGGCTTTGGCTTTTGCTTGGATTAAAACTTTAAAAATAAGTTTTGAAAAACAAAATTCAAATAAAGAATTTTATGAGGATAAAATAAATACAGGAAAGTATTATTTTGAAAAAATTTTACCTAGGGCACAGTCACATTATATAGTTGGAACAAGTGGTAGTCATACAACTATGAATGCCAAATTTAATTAATGAATAAATACAACCAAAATTTAGATAAAAATAATGCTAATTTTGTTCCGTTAACCCCTTTAAGTTTTCTAGAAAGAGCAAAAGATATATATCCAAATTATGAGGCACTGGTATACGAAAATCGTTCATATACTTGGTTACAAATATATAACCGCTGTATTAAGTTTGCTAGCGCGCTTGAGAAGATAGGAATTAAAGAGGGAGATACTGTTTCGGTTATGGCTTTCAATACCCCTGAAATATTTGAAGCTCACTATTCTGTGCCAATGACAGGAGCAGTTCTTAATACTATTAATACGAGATTGGATGCAAAAACAGTTTCCTATATTTTAGACCACGCAGAGGCAAAAGTTCTTATAGTAGATAGACAACTTCATTTAGTAGTAAATAAAGCCTTAGAAAATGTAAAATCTAAGCCTTTAATAATCGATATCCAAGACGATAAAGCAGATCAATCTTTGCTTAAAAAAATTGGAGATAAAGAATATGAAGATTTTTTAAATACTGGAGATGAAAATTATACCTGGAAAAAACCAAAAGACGAATGGCAGGCAATTTCATTAAGTTACACTTCGGGAACAACAGGTAATCCAAAAGGTGTAGTTTATCATCATCGAGGTTCTTATTTAATGTCAACAGGGAGTGCAGTTGCTTGGAATATGCCTAATAGATTAAATTTTTTAACAGTCGTTCCAATGTTTCATTGTAATGGATGGGGATATCCTTGGACAATTCCGATGTTGAATGGGAAAACTATATGTTTAAGAGCTATAGATATTAAAAAAATTTTTGAATTAATTGAAAAACATGACATCAGTCACTTCGGGGGTGCACCAATAGTTCTTAATATGATAACTGGTGCTTCAGAGTCTGAAAGGAAAAAGTTGAAGAAAAAAGTTTTTGTTTTAACTGCTGGTGCTCCACCACCAAGTATAATTTTTAAGAAAATGGAAAATTTGGGTTTTGAAGTTATGCACGTGTACGGATTAACCGAAACGTATGGCCATATTCTACAATGTGCTTGGAATGAAGATTGGAATTCTTATGATGAAGATAAAAAAAATGAAATTAAAGCCAGACAAGGTGTGAGATATCCAAATACAGAGGACACAAAAGTAATAGATCCAGAAACTATGAGTCCTGTGCCCAAAGATGGAAAAACGATTGGTGAAATCATGATTAAAGGAAACATAGTTATGAAAGGTTATTTTAAAGATAAAGAAGCAACTGACAAAGCTATGGCACATGGCTGGTTTCATTCTGGAGATTTGGCTGTGGTGCACCCGGATGGCTACATAAAGATCAAGGATAGATCAAAAGATATAATTATTTCTGGTGGTGAGAACATATCCTCTATTGAAATAGAGAATACTTTGGCCAAACACCCTAGTGTTTCAATAGCAGCAGTAGTGGCTAAACCAGATGAAAAATGGGGCGAAGTACCATGTGCCTTCATTGAAAAAGCAAAAGATAAAGAAACAAGCGAGAAGGAACTTATAGATTTTTGCAGAGAAACATTAGCTGGCTTCAAAATTCCAAAAAAAATTGCGTTTTGTGAATTGCCAAAAACTTCAACAGGAAAAATTCAGAAATTTGAGTTAAGGAAAAAGGCCAAGGAATTAACTTGAATCTTGAAATAGATAAGAAGCAGGTATTTGCATCCACAGCAGGTAAAGATTTTGATCCAGCAAAACAAACAGTTTTTCTTTTGCATGGAAGTGGACTCTCTCATATTGTGTGGTCTCTTACAGAACAATTTTTATCTAATAAAGGTCTAAATATTTTATCTTTAGACTTACCTGGTCATGGAAATTCAGAAGGTCCTTGTATTGATTCAATTGAAAAAATTGCTGATTGGATTGAAAGAGTAAGACTTTTTTTAAATATTGAAAAAGTTTCAATAGTAGGACATTCCCAAGGGTGTTTAGAAGCTTTAGAGTATAGTTCGCGTTTTAAAAAAAGTATTTTTAAATTAGTTTTTTTAGCGGGCTCTTACAAAATGCCTGTTAATCAAGATTTAATAGATCTAGCAGACTCTGGGGATAAAAAAGCAATTCATTTAATGATGAAATGGGGTTATGAAGGCTCAAGAAAATTTATAGGAGGTAATCCTGTTGAAAAAATTATTAATTCTTCTAGAGAGGTAAAGGAAATATTGGCCACAGATTTAAAAGCCTGTAATAATTACAAAAATGGAAAAGAGGCATCTGCCGCCATAGAATGCCCTACTTTATTAATTTTTGGGGCTTTAGACAAAATGGTACCATATGAAAATGGAAAAAAATTCGCAAATTTAATTAAAAATTCAAAGACACAAATAATAAATGAGTGTGGACATATGATTATGTTTGAAAAAGCTTTTGAAATGAGAGAAAAGGTAGCAGAATTTTTAAAAAAATGAAAAATTTTTCTATCATAAAATCAAGAAGATTAAGAAGCACTCCTTATACTGATAGGATCGAGTCTCACGGAGTAAGCGGATATACAGTTTACAATCATATGTTATTACCAGTATCTTTTAAATCTGTAGAGGCAGATTATGAACATTTAAAAAAATTTGTTCAGGTTTGGGATGTTGCTGCGGAAAGACAAGTTGAAATTTCTGGCAAAGACTCATCAAAACTTGTTCAACTGATGACGTGCAGAGATTTATCAAAATCAAGAGTTGGAAAATGTTATTATGCACCCTTAATTGATGATGGCGGATTTTTAGTAAATGACCCAATAATAAATAAATTGGCAGAGGATAAGTGGTGGCTTTCAATAGCAGATTCAGATGTAATTTTCTTTGCGAAGGGTTTAGCAGCAGGTCATAAGTTCGATGTAAAGATACACGAACCAAATGTAAATATACTTGCTATTCAAGGTCCGCTTTCAGACGATTTAATGGCTAAATTATTTGGCGACGAAATCAGAGAGCTTAAATTTTTTAATTTTAAATACTTTAATTTTAAGGGATATAATTATTTTATAGCAAGATCGGGATGGTCAAAACAAGGTGGCTTTGAGGTTTATGTTGAAGACAATAAAGCTGGTCAGGATTTATACGATTACCTATTTGAATATGGTAAAGAATTTAATGTAAGAGCTGGATGTCCTAATTTAATTGAAAGAATTGAATCAGCATTATTGTCTTACGGCAATGACTTCGATAATAGAGATAATCCATTTGAGGCTAATTTTGATAGATTTATTAATTTGGAGTCGGAAGTAAATTTTTTAGGTAAAGAAAAATTAAAAAAAATTAAAAAAGAAGGGGTGTCTAGAAAATTGATGGGTGTAAAAATTGATCATAATAAAATTGATATGTATTGTGAAAAAACATTATTAGACGATAAAAATAATATTGTTGGACATGTTAGATCAGCTGCTTATTCACCAACTTTTAAAAAGGTTATTGGCATTGCTATGATTAATAAACCTTATTGGGATGGCAAACATCAGTTTAAGATAGATATTAATGATAAAATATTTTTAGGAACAGTTTGCGATTTACCCTTCATTTAGTATAAGTTAAACATCATGAATATTGGAATCGTAGGTGCCACAGGAAATGTCGGTAGAAAAATAATTGAAATTATACATAAAAAGAAAATTTCAATAAATAGTCTATACTTTGTTGCATCATCTAAAAGCGCCGGATCAGTTTTAGAATTCGGTGATAAAGAAATTAAAATTGAAAATTTAGAAAATTTTGATTTTTCTAAAGTAGATCTCTCTTTTTTTTGTGCTGGAAAAACAATCTCTGAAAAATACGTGCCTTTAGCAGCTAAACATTCAGTTGTTATTGATAACTCAAGTTTTTTTAGAATGGACCCTGATGTACCTTTGATAGTTCCCCAAGTAAACAAAGACCATTTAAAAAATGTAAAAAAAAATATAATTGCAAATCCTAACTGCTCTACTGCACAACTGGTTATTGTTTTAAAATCGCTTAATGATTCTTTTAAAATTAAAAGAGTAGTTATTTCCACTTATCAGTCTACCTCAGGAGCTGGAAAAAAACCTATGGATGAACTAATTGATCAAACAAAGTCTATATTGAATAATAAAAATTTTGAGTCTAAAAACTTCACGAAGCAAATTGCGTTTAATGCAATACCTCACATAGATAGTTTTTCTGATGATGGTTATACTAAAGAAGAGTTAAAAATGATTCATGAAACTAACAAAATACTAGGCACTAAAATTGACATTACTGCAACATGTGTCAGAATTCCAGTTCTTGTTTCACATGCAGAGTCAGTAAATATTGAATTTGAAAATGATTTTACTATTAAAAAAGTAAAAGAGTTATTAAATAGCGCTGAGGGCTGTAAAGTAGTTGATGAGAATTCTGATGGTGGTTACATAACACCAGTTGAAGCAGAAGGTAAAAACGAGACTTTTATTTCAAGAATTAGAAAAGATAATAGCAAAAAGAATGCTTTAAATATGTGGATTGTTTCTG
Organism: uncultured Pelagibacteraceae bacterium; assembly: GCA_902566755.1. Classification (GTDB taxonomy): domain Bacteria; phylum Pseudomonadota; class Alphaproteobacteria; order Pelagibacterales; family Pelagibacteraceae; genus Pelagibacter. Next base: position 30,231 of record CACFJR010000005.1, on the reverse strand, counting down.
ACAATCTATTAAGGGGGGCAGCTTTAAACGCTGTTGAAATTGCGGAGGCTTATATTAAAAGATAATATAATTATGAAAGAAAATAATCCATTATCTCCTCACATTCAGATATATAATTGGCATGTGTCATCCCTTGTTTCTATTTCACATAGAATAACGGGCATTGTAAATTATTTTCTGTTAATTTTTATTTGCATTTGGGCAAGTAGTTTATTTTTTGGTGAAGGTGCCTATGAGATTTTTAAATTATTTTTAAACTCAGTAATTGGGAAATTTTTTATTATTAGCTTAATATGGTCTTACACTTTCCAAATTTTAAGCGAAGTAAGACATTGGTTTTGGGATATTGGATTAGGTTTTGAATTAAAAACAACAAAAATAACTGGGCTTCTGGTTATCTTTGGTTCCTTTCTACTAACAATTTTAATCTATTCCTCAAGAGGTTTTTTACAATTATGATTAAAGCAACAAAGAAATGGCTTTTTTTAAAAATATCATCTTTAGCAATGGTTCCTCTTATGTTGTGGTTTTTACTCAATTTTGTTTCACTTTATGATTCTAGTTATGTTGAGGTCTTAGCGTTTTTATCTTCTCAACCTTCAAAATTATTTTTTTCTTTATTTCTTATTTCAATGTTTTTTTATTCTGCTTTAAGTATAAGTGAAGTTTTTGAAGACTATATTCACGTAGAGAGCACCAAAAAGCTCTTAAATATTGGTGTTTTTTTGTCATCTTTGATTATTCCATTATTTACAATAATACTTATATCAAATTTATAAATTATGAAATCTTATAAAATTATTGACCATGAATATGACGTAGTTGTACTTGGCGCGGGTGGCTCAGGTTTGAGAGCAGCCGTAGGTTTAAGTGAAGCAGGATTAAAAACAGCGTGTGTGTCAAAAGTTTTTCCAACTAGAAGTCATACTTCTGCTGCTCAAGGTGGAATCTCTGCAGCCTTGGGTAACATGGGTGAAGATGATTGGAGATGGCATATGTACGATACAGTTAAAGGTGCTGATTGGTTAGGTGATCAAGATTGTATAGAATATTTATGCAAAGAAGCCCCTAGAGCAGTTTTAGAATTAGAAAAATATGGTGTACCCTTCAGCAGAACTGAAGATGGAAAAATATATCAGCGTCCATTTGGAGGAATGACAAAAAATTATGGTAATGAACCTGTTCAAAGAACGTGTGCAGCAGCAGATAGAACTGGACATGCAATACTGCACACTTTATATGGCCAGGCCTTAAAACATAAAACAGAATTTTTTATCGAGTATTTTGCTTTGGATCTTTTAATGAAAGATGGCCAGTGCAAAGGTTTAATTGCTTGGAATTTAAATGACGGAACTATACATAGATTCAGATCACATATTACAATAATTGCAACAGGTGGTTATGGAAAAGTTTATTACTCTGCAACATCAGCACATACTTGTACAGGAGACGGAAATGCAATGGTGCTTAGAGCTGGTTTACCTTTGCAAGATATGGAGTTCGTACAATTTCATCCAACAGGAATTTATGGTCATGGGACTCTAATTTCTGAAGGTGTAAGGGGTGAAGGTGGTTATTTAGTAAATTCCAAAGGAGAGAGATTTATGGAAAGATATGCTCCAAAAGCTAAAGATCTTGCCTCAAGGGATGTTGTAAGCAGGTCAATTGCAGTTGAAATTAATGAGGGAAGAGGAGTTGGAAATGAAAAAGATCATGTTCATTTACACCTGAACCACTTAGACCCAAAAGTTATAGAAGAAAGACTTCCAGGTATATCAGAGTCTTCAAGATTATTCGCGAACGTAGATGTAACAAAAGAACCTATACCAGTGGTTCCAACTGTTCATTATAACATGGGAGGTATTCCCACAAATTATAAAGCTGAAGTTTTAACTTTAAATGGATCGGAAAAAACTGTTCCAGGATTGATGGCAATTGGAGAAGCAGCCTGCGTGTCAGTTCATGGAGCTAACAGACTTGGATCAAACTCTTTAATTGATCTAGTTGTTTTTGGAAGAGCTGCGGCCAAGAGAGCGGCAGAGTTAGTAAAACCAGGCACACCTCATGAGGAAATTTCTCAATCTGAGACTGATAAATGTTTAGAGAGATTTGATAGACTTAGAAATGCATCTGGAACAAATAATACTGCAGATTTAAGACTGGCAATGCAAAAAACAATGCAATCTAAGTGTGCTGTTTTCAGAACTGAAAAAACATTAAAAGAGGGTGTAAATGAAATTAGAAAACCTTTTGAGGGTATGGATGACCTTTCGGTAAAAGATAAATCTCTAATTTTTAATACTGATCTAGTAGAGACATTAGAATTTGATAATTTGATTAGACAAGCAATAACTACAATGGACTCCGCTTATCACAGGAAAGAAAGTAGAGGAGCTCACGCTAGAGAAGATTTTCCAAAGCGAAATGACGAAAAATTTATGCAGCATACATTATCGTGGTGTGATGGCAAAAAGACCAAAATTGACTATAGACCTGTTCACAGATCAACACTTTCAAACGACGTTCAATACTTTCCACCTCAAGAAAGAGTTTATTGATGGTTCAAATAAACTTACCACAAAATTCTAAAGTTGAAAAAGGTAAGTTTTTTAAAGACAAGACTGGCTCAAAAAACATACGCAAAGTAAATATTTATAGGTGGGATCCGTCTACAGGAGAAAATCCAAGGATTGATACTTACGAAGTAGACATGGATAATTGTCCTTCGAAAGTTTTAGATCTATTAAATAAGATTAAAAATGAGATAGATCCATCAATTGCTTACAGAAGGTCTTGTGCACATGGAGTGTGTGGTTCTTGTGCTATGAATATGGATGGTAAAAATGGATTAGCATGTACAAAGCCACACTCAGAAATTAAAGGAGATATTAATATTTATCCATTACCACATTTGAGAGTTTTAAAAGACTTGATAGGTGATCTCAGTACTTTATACAAACAATATGAGTCTGTTGAACCTTGGTTAAAGACAACCTTAAAAACTGAAAAAGAGAATATTCAATCCAAGGAAGATAGAGCAAAACTGGATGGGCTTTATGAGTGTATAATGTGTGCATGCTGTTCAACTTCTTGCCCAAGTTATTGGTGGAATGGTGATAAATATTTAGGGCCCGCAGTTCTTTTACAGGCTTATAGATGGATAATTGATTCAAGAGATGAAGATAGAAAAGAAAGATTAAAAAAAGTTGCAGATGAACTTAAGTTATATAGGTGCCATACTATTATGAATTGTACTAATGCTTGCCCCAAAGGTTTAAATCCAGCAAAAGCAATAGCCTCAATTAAGAAAATGCTTGCAACTAGCTAATTACTTAATTAAATAATTTCGCCGATGAATTTAATTCAACATTATATAAATGGTAAAATTTATAAAGGATCGTCTTCACGAAAAGGGAAAGTTTTTAACCCTGCAACAGGCGCACAAGAGTCAGAGGTAATACTTGGAACAAAATCTGATTTGGACCACGCTGTAGAAAATGCAAAAATAGCTTTCGAAAAATGGTCCCAAGTCACCCCCCTTCAAAGAGCGAGAATTATTTTCAAATATAAAGAATTAATTGAAAAAAATTATGATGAATTGACTAAACTGATTGTTTCAGAACATGGAAAAGTTTATGAGGACGCAAAGGGTTCTCTTACAAGAGGTCTTGAAATAGTTGAGTTTGCATGTGGTATTCCTCAAATGCTAAAAGGAGAGTTTACTGAGAATGTTGGAACAAACATAGATAGCTGGTCTATGAGACAGCCTTTAGGTGTCTGTGCAGGAATCACACCTTTTAATTTCCCTGCCATGGTTCCAATGTGGATGTTCCCAATGGCAATTGCTTGTGGAAATACTTTTATTTTAAAACCTTCAGAAAAAGATCCCTCATGCTCAATTCGTCTTGCTCAACTTTTTTCAGAAGCTGGATTACCTAACGGAGTTTTTAACGTGGTGAATGGTGACAAAGAGGTAGTTGACTCAATATTAACGAATAAAGATGTAAAAGCTGTTAGTTTTGTAGGTTCAACACCAATAGCAAAATATATTTATGAAAATGCTGCGAAGAAAGAAAAAAGAGTGCAAGCATTAGGGGGAGCAAAAAATCATTGTGTAGTAATGCCAGATTGCGATATGGATCAAGCTGTCAACGGTCTCATGGGAGCTGCCTATGGTTCAGCTGGAGAGAGATGTATGGCACAATCAGTTGCAGTGGCGGTAGGAGGGATTGGTGACAAACTTGTAGAAAAATTATCAAAAAAAGTTGAGGCTTTAAAGGTTGGTCCAGGTCTTGATAAAAATTCTGAAATGGGACCTCTAATTACAAAGGAACATTTAGAAAAAGTTAAAGGGTATGTTGATCTTGGAGTAAAAGAGGGAGCAAAGTTAGTTGTAGATGGTCGAGATATTAAACTTCAAGGATATGAGAATGGTTTCTTTATTGGCGGTTGTTTGTTCGATAACGTCACAAAAAATATGAGAATTTATAATGAAGAAATTTTTGGTCCAGTGCTTTCTGTCGTAAGAGTTAAAGATTTCAATGACGCGATTCAACTGATTAACGATCACGAATTCGGAAATGGAACAAGCGTTTATACTAGAGATGGAGACGTAGGAAGAACTTTTGCAAATAAAATAAAAGTCGGGATGGTAGGTATAAATATACCTATTCCTGTCCCCGTTGCATTTCATAGTTTCGGAGGATGGAAAAGATCTTTATTTGGAGATTTGCATATGCATGGTCCTGAAGGTGTAAAATTTTATACTAAACTAAAAACTATCACATCACGTTGGCCATCAGGAATTGGTTCAGACCCTGAGTTTGTAATGCCAACAATGAAATAACATAAAGGAAAATATGAAAAAAATAAGTTTGATTGGAGCAGGACAAATAGGTGGAACTTTAGCCCATTTGATAGGAGTAAAAGAACTAGTTGATGAAGTAGTCCTTTTTGATGTTGCTAGTGGCATTGCTAAAGGAAAGGCTCTTGATATTGCACAATCATCTTCAGTTGATGGATTTAATGTAAAATTTTCAGGAACGGATAAATATGAGGATATTAGAAACTCTGATGTCATTATCATAACTGCTGGGGTCCCCAGAAAACCTGGTATGAGCAGAGATGACTTAGTAGGTATTAACCTAAAAATAATCAAACAAGTTGCAGAGGGAATTAAAAAAAACTCTCCAGACGCTTTTATAATTTGTATAACAAATCCCCTAGATGTTATGGTAATGGCTTTCCAAAAATATTCTCAGCTTGCAGCTAAAAAAGTTGTTGGTATGGCAGGAATATTAGATAGCTCAAGATTTAAACTTTTTTTATCAGAAGAGTTAAAGGTTCCAGTAAAAGAAATAGACGCAATGGTCATGGGCGGACATGGAGATACGATGGTACCAATGCCAAGATTCACTAAAGTATCTGGAAAACCTTTATTAGATCTTGTCAATTCAGGTGCTATTTCTAAAGAAAAACTAGAAAGCATCAATCAAAGAACAAGAGATGGTGGAGGTGAAATTGTAAAATTTTTGGAAAAAGGTTCTGCATATTATGCCCCAGCTGCTTCAGGAGTACAAATGGCTGAAGCATTTTTAGGTGATAAGAAACTACAGTTACCTTGTGCCGCTCAATTAGAAGGTCAATATGGTTTTAACGGAATTTATGCAGGTGTTCCAGTTGTTATTGGAAAAAATGGAGTAGAAAAAATAGTCGAAATTCAACTTGATGAAAAAGAAAAGGCTGAATTTATTAATTCTGTGAATGCTGTAAATAAGCTTTGGGAGGCTGCAGTAAAAATTGACCCTAGCTTGAAAAAGTAATGAATATTCACGAACACCAGGCTAAACAATTATTAAAAAAATTTGGCGCCATTGTTCCTAATGGAGAGGCTTGTTTTACTGTACAAGAAGTTTTAGAAAAAGCAAAAAAACTCAATCTCAAGAAATATGTTTTAAAAGCACAAATACATGCAGGCGGGAGAGGTAAGGCGGGTGGAGTTAAAATATTAGATAATTTATCTGATCTAGAAAAAGCTGCAAAGGATTTGTTAGGAAAAAAATTAATTACACATCAGACAGGACCAAGTGGCAAAGAAGTTAAAAGACTTTATCTAGAGGAGCCATCCAACATAAAAAAGGAATTTTATTTATCCTGTCTTATTGATAGGGCAAGTTCTAAAATTGCTTTTATTTCTAGCGATCAGGGTGGGATGGACATCGAAGAAGTTGCAAAAAGTGATCCTAATAAAATTAATACTGTAAAAATTAGTTTTAAGGAAGATATTGAAGATGAGGATTGTGAAAAAATTATTCATAATTTCAATCTAGATAATGATGCAAATCTAAAATGTATTAAGATTATTAAATCAATTTACAAAACGTTTGTCTCTACCGATGCAAGCTTAATTGAAATAAATCCACTAATACTTACAAAGGAAAACAATATTGTTTGTCTGGATGCAAAAATAAGCTTTGATGACAATGCAATTTTCAAACATCCAGAATTACTGGAATTAAGAGATTTAAATGAAGAGGATCCTACAGAAATAAAGGCAAGTAAATATGATTTAGCTTACATAAAATTAGATGGATCTATTGGATGTATGGTAAACGGAGCAGGATTAGCAATGGCAACAATGGATATAATTAAACTGCATGGTCAAGAACCTGCAAATTTTTTAGATGTAGGAGGCGGTGCATCTAAAGAAAAAGTTGCAGCTGCGTTTAAGATAATTTTATCGGATAAAAATGTAAAAGGAATACTGATAAATATTTTTGGAGGGATTATGAGGTGTGACGTCCTTGCTCAAGGAATTGTAGAGGCTGCAAAAGAAATCAAAATAAATATACCTCTTGTAGTAAGACTTGCTGGAACCAATTCTAAAGAAGGAAAAAAAATATTAGATGAATCTGGATTAAAAATAATCTCTGCTAGCGATCTAGGTGATGCAGCAAAAAAAATTGTAAAACAGGTGGAATAAAATGTCAGTTTTAATAAATAAAAATACTAAACTTATATGCCAAGGGTTCACAGGCGCTCATGGAACATTTCATTCTGAACAGTCAATAAAATACGGGACAAATCTAGTTGGAGGCGTAACTCCAGGTAAAGGAGGACAAACACACTTAAATAAACCTGTTTTTAATTCTGTAAAAGAAGCAAAAGATAAGACTAATGCAAATGCAACAATGATTTATGTCCCTGCAAAATTTGCTGCTGCAGCAATAATCGAAGCAATTGAGGCTAAGATCGAATTGATAGTTTGTATAACTGAAGGGATTCCAATCTTGGATATGTTAAAAGTAAAAGAAAAATTATCAAACTCAGCTTCCAGACTAATTGGACCAAATTGTCCTGGAATTATCACTCCAGACGAATGTAAAATTGGCATCATGCCTGGCAATATTCATAAGAAGGGATCTGTTGGTATAGTCTCAAGATCAGGAACTCTAACTTATGAGGCTGTTGCACAAACAACTGAAAACGGATTAGGTCAGTCAACATGTATCGGAATAGGAGGAGATCCAATTAATGGAACCAATTTTATAGATTGTTTAGACTTATTTTTAAACGATCCAGAAACAGAATCTATTTTGATGATTGGTGAAATTGGGGGAACTGCAGAGGAAGAAGCTGCAGAATTTATTAAAAATCATAAAATCAAAAAGCCTATGGTAGGATTTATTGCTGGTATCACAGCACCTCCTGGACGAAGAATGGGACATGCGGGGGCAATAATTTCTGGTGGCAAAGGTGGAGCTGCAGATAAAATTGATACAATGACAGATGCAGGTATTACGATTGCAAAATCTCCTGCAGAAATGGGAATTACATTAAAAAATAAATTGGGTCTTTAATATTTTAATGTTAATACTATAATAATCGTAAATGAGCTCTTCAAAAAACTTAGAATTTAAGCAGCAGTCTTTTCTTAATAAATCTAACAGCCAGTTTATAGAGGAAATGTATGTAAGATTTATAGAGAATGACCCAAAATTACCAGACAGTTGGAAAAAATACTTTAGTGATTTAAATGAAGATCTAAATTCAGTTTCAAAAGAAATATCAGGACCTTCATGGAGTCCAAAAAAGATATCGATAGATCCAAAAAAAAATAAAAGACTTGAGGAAAATCTAAATGGTTCTGAGAGGGAGAAAATAGACTCTATTAAAGCAATCGCATTGATAAGGGCATATAGAATTAGAGGTCATCTTATAGCAGACCTCGATCCTCTTGGTTTAATGAAAAGAGAATATCTTTATGAATTACATCCTAATGACTACGGATTTAAAACTGAGGATTTCGAAAGAAAGATATATTTAGATTCATACATGGATATAGGTTATGCCTCAATAAGTGAAATTATAACTAAATTAAGAAAAGTATATTGCTCGTCAATAGGCGCTGAATATATGCATATAACAAATCCAACTGAGAAAGTTTGGTTTAGAGAAAGAATGGAAAAAGATGAGAACCAAATAAACTTTACTGAAAAAGGAAAAGACGCAATATTAAATAAGATTATTCAAGCCGAGGGTTTTGAAAAATTTTTAGCAAAAAAATACGTTGGCACAAAAAGATTTGGTCTTGATGGTGCAGAGTCTTTAATACCAGCGCTAGAGCAAATAATTAAACGAGGTGGCCAACTAGGAGTTAAAGAAATTAAAATTGGAATGTCACATAGGGGAAGATTAAATGTCTTAGCAAATGTTCTACAAAAATCTTATAAAAGAATTTTTAATGAATTTGCAGGTGAATTTGCAGCTTCAAGTGAGGACTCTACAGGTGATGTAAAATACCATTTAGGTGCTTCATCAGATAGAACTTTCGATGGAAACTCGGTACATGTAAGTCTTACTGACAACCCTTCACATTTAGAGGCAGTTAACCCTGTTGTTCTCGGTCAAACAAGAGCGAAGCAATATTTTCATAGCGACTCAGAAAGAAAAAAGGTAATACCATTACTTATTCACGGAGATGCTGCATTTGCAGGGCAAGGAGTTGTTGCGGAATGTTTTGCTATGTCAGGTTTAAAGGGTCATAACACAGGTGGAACGATTCATATTATTGTAAATAATCAAATTGGTTTTACCACTAGTCCAAGGTTTGCCAGATCAAGCCCATACCCATCTGATTTAGGAAAAATTGTAGAGGCTCCTATTCTTCATTGTAATGGAGATGATCCAGAGGCAGTTGTTCATTGTGCTAAAATCGCAATTGAGTTTAGACAAAAATTTAACAAAGATGTTGTAATTGACATGATTTGCTACAGAAGATTCGGTCATAATGAAGGAGATGAACCATCTTTTACTCAGCCTTTAATGTACAAAAAAATAAGATCACATCCATCTACTTTAAATATATATGGGAAAAAACTTATTAAAAATAATAGTATAACTGAAGATCAATTCAAAAATAAAGTAAACGAGTTTAAAAAACTTCTGGATGATCAATTTAAAACTGCAAATGATTACAAACCAAAACTGAATTGGTTCGAAGGGACCTGGTCAAGATATCAACCAAAGAAAGGTAAGGATAAAAGAGGACAGACAGGTGTTGATACGAAGAAATTAAAGAAACTATCTGCAAAAATAAACTTTTTAAATCCAGAGCTTAATATTCATAAAACTATACAAAAAGTTTTTGAAAATAGAAATAAGTGTGTTCAAGAGGAAAAAAATATTGATTGGGCTAATGCAGAAACATTAGCATTTGCAACATTACTCGAAGAGGGATTTCCCGTGAGATTAGTAGGTCAAGATAGTGGTCGTGGCACATTTAGCCAAAGACACTCAGTTTTACGAAATCAAATAGATAACTCAAGATACGTGCCATTAGATCATGTATCTACAAAACAGAAAAAGTTTGAAATTGTAGATAGTTTTTTATCTGAACTAGCAGTTCTTGGATTTGAGTATGGATACAGCTTAGTAGAACCAGAAACCTTAACGATCTGGGAAGCGCAATTTGGAGATTTTGCAAACGGAGCTCAAGTCGTAATTGATCAATTCATTGCCTCTGGAGAGAGAAAATGGTTTAGAGCCTCAGGGTTAGTTCTATTGCTTCCCCATGGTTATGAGGGACAAGGGCCTGAACATTCTTCAGCGAGACTTGAAAGATTTTTGCAACTTTGTGCTCAAGAAAATATGCAAGTGCTTAATTGTACAACTCCAGCAAATTACTTTCATGCTCTTAGAAGACAGATTCACAGAGAATTCAGAAAGCCACTTGTCATAATGACTCCAAAATCTTTATTGAGAAACAAATACTGTGTTTCAAACATAGAGGACTTTGACAAAAATAATTCATTTCATAGAGTTTTAGAGGATCAAGCCTTAAATAAAAAAAACAAATTAATTGAATTAAAAAAACCAAAAAAGATAAGGAAAGTCATTCTTTGCTCAGGAAAAATATATTTTGATCTTTTGGCTGCGAGAGAAAAAGAGAAAATTGACGATATTGTTTTTATAAGAATAGAGCAACTTTATCCATTCCCAGTAAGGTCTTTGACAAAAGCTATTAAACCATATGCCGAATACGCTAAATTTATTTGGTGCCAAGAAGAACCTAAAAATATGGGTGCTTGGTTTTCAATAAGAGATTATATTCAATGGACTTTAGATAATTTAGAGGTTAAAAAGAAATTAAAGTTTATTGGCAGAAATCCTTCGGCTTCACCAGCTACAGGATACGCGAAAAGACATGCAAAACAACAAAAAGAAATTATAGATAAAATTTTAGAATAATGTCAGATAAAATTGTAGTTCCAGTTTTAGGTGAAAGTATCACAGAAGCAACGGTAGCTAAATGGTTAAAAAGTAAAGGTGATAGTGTCGAAGCCGATGAACCTGTTGTTGAACTTGAAACTGATAAAGTAAATTTAGAAGTTCCATCCCCATCAGACGGCGTGCTAAGCGAAATAAATGCACAAAATGGCTCAACTGTTGAAGTAGGTGCTGTTCTTGGTTCAATAATTGGGGGAAGTTCCCAAAAAGATGCAAGTGAGGATAAAACAAAAAAAGATGAACCAATTAAAAATGTGGACAACGTTGTTAGTTTAAAAAAAGAAGCAGAAACAAAGGAATTTGAAACAAAACTCTTTGATAAAGAGGAAGAAATTTTAGAGCCTAAAGATGATATAAAAAAGGAAGAACCATTAGTTCTTACAGAAGAAGTATCTTCTAAAAAAGAGAAATCTAAAAAAACTAAGAATTTATCCGTTTCTCCAGCTGTGAGAAAGATTGCTGCAGATAATAAAATTGACTTAAAAGAAATTCAAGGAACTGGCAGGGGTGGAAGAGTTTCAAAAGGTGATCTATTAAGTTTAATGAACGTTAAACCTGGACCTTCTGAGCGGAAAATAAAATTTGGCCAAGAAGAAAAAATAAAGATGACAAGGCTAAGGCTAACTATTGCTAAAAGACTTAAACAAGCTCAAGATAATGCTGCAATGCTTACAACTTTTAATGAAGTTGATATGAGTGGTATAATTGAGATGAGAAAAGAAAATCAAAATGATTTTCAAGATAGGTTTGGGATTAAACTAGGATTCATGTCATTTTTTGTAAAAGCTTGCATTGAAAGTCTAAAACTCTTTCCAGCAATTAATGCTGAAATCGAGGGAGAGAACATAATTTATAAGAACTATTATAATATAAGTTTTGCAGTAGGCACCGAAAAAGGTCTTGTGGTCCCGGTCTTAAAAAATGCAGATGAGATGTCTTTTGCAGACATAGAAAAAAAAATTAAAGAATTGTCTGACAAAGCAAGAGATGGAAAGATTACAATTGACGATCTTCAAGGCGGAACATTTACTATCAGCAACGGTGGTGTCTATGGGTCAATGTTATCAACACCTATTTTAAATTTACCTCAATCCGGAGTTTTAGGAATGCATAATATTGTAGAAAGGCCGCATGTGGTAAATGGTGAAATTAAAATAAGACCAATAATGTATATAGCTTTGTCATATGATCATAGAATAATTGATGGAAAAGAAGCGGTTTCTTTTTTAAAAAATACAAAAGATAACTTAGAAGATCCAAGAAGATTATTTTTAAATTTATAGTTTATGACAGAAAAATTTGACTCAGTAGTGATCGGTGGCGGACCTGGTGGATATGTTTGCGCTATAAGGTTAGCTCAGTTAGGTCAAAAAACTGCTTGTATAGAAGCTAGAGGTGCTCTAGGTGGAACTTGTTTAAACATTGGATGTATTCCTTCAAAAAGCTTATTAAATTTGTCTGAGAATTTTAAAAAGGCTAAAAATTTTTCTAAACTTGGAATTGAAACAGGAGACGTAAAACTTAATTTAGATAAGATGATGAAAAACAAGGAAAAAGCAGTTTCAATCTTGACCAAGGGTGTTGAATTTTTATTTAAAAAAAACAAGGTAACTTACTTAAAAGGTTTCGGCAGTTTTATTTCTGACAAGAAAATATCAGTAAAAGGCGAAGATGGTAAAAAAAGAGAAATTGAGGCAAAAAACATTATTATTGCGACTGGATCTGAGGCAATGCCTATGCCAAACGTAGAATTTGACGAAAAAACAATCGTCTCTTCGACTGGCGCCCTATCTTTAAAAGAAGTTCCGAAAAGTCTGGTAGTTGTTGGCGGGGGTTATATAGGTTTAGAAATGGGTTCTGTCTGGTCTCGTTTAGGGGCTGAAGTAAATGTAATCGAATTTTTAGATCATATCACACCTGGGATGGATAGAGAGATTTCAGAAGAGTTTATGAAAATATTGAAGAAACAAAATATAAAGTTTCACTTAAATAGAAAAGTAACTAGCATTAAAAAATCTAACAATGGGGTACAAATTTCAACTTCAGATAAGAATGGAGATAGTAAAGAATTTAATTGTGATGTAGCCCTAATATCAATTGGAAGAAAACCGTTTACATCTAATTTAAATTTGAGTTCTGCAGGAGTAAAATCAGATGAAAAAGGGAGAATTAAAATTGACAAAAAATTTCAAACTTCAGCAAAAAATATTTACGCTATTGGAGATGTAATTGATGGGCCAATGTTAGCCCATAAAGCAGAGGAGGAAGGGATCGCAGTTGCAGAAATAATTGCAGGCCAATCTGGCCATGTAAACTACGACTTAATTCCAGGTGTAATTTACACTACTCCTGAGGTAGCAAGTATAGGCTTAACTGAGGAGCAACTAAAAGAAAAGAATAAGTCTTATAAAATTGGAAAGTTTCCCTTTATGGCCAACTCGAGAGCTAAAGCAATTGATGAGCCTGAAGGATTCGTAAAAATTTTAGCCGATAAAGATACTGATAAAGTTTTAGGAGTACACATGATAGGGCCTCATGTAGGAGAAATGATCGCAGAAATGGCAGTTGCAATGGAGTTTGGAGCAAGCTCTGAGGATATCGCACGAACTTGCCATGCTCATCCTACATTTTCTGAGGCAATAAAAGAGGCAGCTTTATCTGTTGAAAAAAGACAAATACACTCTTAAAAATCACAAATAACCTTATGTCAAAACGCACTCTTATTAATTTAAAATAAAAACATAAAATACTCTTAATGACAAAATCTGATAATAATTTTAATTCTAAAAAATCTGATGCTACCGATATCAGTAAACCATGGGACAAGGACAATCAAGCCTGGTGGGACTGGTATGTTAGCTTAGCAGATAATGATGTTAAAAAAGATGAAATTATTAACGCCGATCCCTTACCAGATATTTCAATACCAACTGATGATGAGGTTATTTCAGAGTTAGCTGAACCGTACCTCTTGTTTGATGATCAAATCGATTTTTTTAAAAAAAATGGTTTCATAAAACTTAAAAAGGTTTTCTCCCCCGGGTCAGTGTTAAAACTACGAGCTGAATTAATTAATTTATTAAAAGAAGAGTTTAAAGTTGATCCAGATAAAGGTGCACATAACCGATTCCTTAGTCTTGAAATGATTTGGCCTGATAATAAATTGCTCCGCGCCTACGTATTATCACCTCGTCTAGGACAAATTTCAGCAAATCTTCTCGAAGTATCAGCTGTTAGACTTTACCATGACAATGTGCTAGCCAAACAAGCTGGTTGTGGTCGTACCCCTTGGCATTTCGATGACCATCATTTTCCTCTCGACACAAATGACGTAGTCACCGCTTGGGTGCCTGCACAACCAACCCCTCTTGAAATGGGACCACTCTCTTTTGCCTATCCACTCAATGTCCATAAATTAGTCAATGCTGTTACCTTTGAAAAGACTGGCACTGGATATGACCGAGGGATATCAGATATTTTTTCAAAAAATAATGTAAGCGTGAATGAAACTCCTTTTGAACTAGGTGAAGTTAGCTTTCATCATAATTTAAATTTTCATACCGCTTCAAGTAACCGTACCAATCGTAGTAGAATCGCTCTTGCCAATACTTATTACCGAGATGGAGCAAGAGTAGTTAATAGTCCCACGATGGTATCAGGTGACTGGCAGAAATTTATGCCCAATGTCAAACCAGGAGATGTAGCAGCTAGTCCACTAAACCCAATTTGTTGGCCAGTTAAAGATAAATCATGAAAGATACAAACAATCAGAAAGGACTAAACTCGATCTGGACCGATAGTCTTGCTCGCAATCTATATCCCGATAGTTATGCTTTAGTTGATCATTTAAGAACTATACATCAAGAACATACAGGATTTACTGAAGTGTGTGCAAGTTTTTGTCGTGATGAAACTGGACGTAACAGTTATGAATGGCTAGCTGAACTTGTACCTAATAATGAAAGTTTACGAGTATTAGATCTTGCCTGTGGGTCAGGGCCACTATTAAAAATCTTACTTGATCGCAATAAAAATTTAAATTTAAAAGGTGTAGACATGTGTCCTGAAGAGTTAGCATTAGCCAAGACTCGTCTTATAAACACCGGAGTAGATCTTATTGAATCAAAAGCACAAAAATTGACAACAATCGATGATAACTCTATTGACATTGTCCTGTGTCATTGGGCGTTAACATTGATGGACCCGATATTACCAGTATTAGAAGAAATCAGACGAGTTTTAACTTCAGAAGGACAGTTTGTAGCTCTAGTTGATGGGCCAATGAGTGCAGCACCTAATTATAAGGAAGTACACGATTTAATTTATAGTTATGTACAAAAAGAAATACCTAATTATGGAGAGATTGATTTAGGTGATCCAAGAATACGAGGATCAGAAAGCCTAAGTAATCTTATACATAAAGCTTTCCCAGAAGCAAATGTAAATATCGAAACAAATGTTGTATCTATGGAGGGACCTGCTATTCAAGTGGCTGAAATTGCAGCAGGATTTTTCTATGCTGCATTTGTTCTAAAGCCGGAGAGCAGAAAATTAATGATCACAAATTTATCTGAACTTTTAGCAATATCCAAACAAAGTACTGACACTCAAAGACAAGGGCGATTTTCAATGCCAATTAACCGTCTTTTAGTTACCCTTAACATAAAATGAAATCATTTTTACAAGAAGTAAGTTTCGGTTTAAGTAGGAAAAATAAGAAGCTAAGTTCTAAATGGTTTTATGACTTTAAAGGATCAAAACTTTTTGAACAAATTACTAAATTGAAAGAATATTACCCAGCACGAACAGAAAGAAAAATTTTAAGAGATAACAAAATTGAAATTGCTAATAAAATAGGCAGGGGTGCCGTTTTAATTGAACCAGGCGCTGGGGATATCAAAAAAATAGAAATTTTTTTAAGTAGCCTAGATAAGCCAAAAAAATACATACCCCTAGATATCTCTGAAGATTATATAATAAAAATATCTCAAAGTTTTAAAAAGAAATTTCCTAAAGTAGCTATTACTCCCAAAGGATATGATTTCTCAGGAAGTGATAAATTACCTTTTAAGATTAATTCATCAGAAAACATAATTATTTTTTTTCCAGGGTCAACTATAGGTAACTTTGAGAAAAAGGATGCTGTAAAATTTTTAAAAATGCTCAAAATGAAATTTAAAGCCAAAAAAATTATCATTGGTGCTGACTTAATTAAAGATATTCCGACTCTTATTTCTGCTTACAATGACAAAAAAGGCGTGACTGCAAAATTTAACAAAAATATTTTACAAAGAATGAATACTGAATTGGGTACTAATATAAACTTAAATTTCTATAAACATTTAGCAATTTATAATAAATCAAAAAAAAGAATTGAGATGAGACTAAAAGCAAAAAAAAATAATAATATCAGAATCAATGGCTCAAAATATTCAATTAAAAAAAATGAAGAGATTCACACTGAGAATTCTCATAAATACACGATTAAATCTTTCAGAAATTTAGCAAATGAAGCCGGTTGGAAAGTTAAGAAAACTTGGGTTGATGATAAAAAACTTTTTAGTGTTCATTTTCTTGATCTTGGTCTTTAGGCCTAGATATTACTTTATATTTATTGTATATCAACAGAAATAGAGTTGTAATAAATTACCAATACACTTTTAAACTTTTCATAATGAAATGAAAGTACCAGTACTATTACCAAACATTTTTGATCACCCATTTACATACACTTCAAAAGAAAAACTTAAAATTGGCGACTATGTGGAGGTACCTTTTGGTAAAAAAAAAATGATAGGTATTATCTGGGATGATTTTGAGGAAGGACCTAAAAAAAAATTTAAAATCAAAGATATTATTAAAAAATTTACAAAAGATCCTTTAGAAAATAAAACAATAAAATTTTTAAATTGGTTTTCTGATTATAATATTGTTCCAAAGGGTATGGCGTTAAAACTTCATTTAGTAAATAATTCTTTAGAAGAAGATTATAAAGCAAACACTTACGATCAGTTTAATAAAAAACATCCAACTAAAGATTATAGTCTTAATATTCAGCAAAAAAAAAGTTTATTAGAAATAGAAAAGGGGGATAAAAATTTTAGAGTTCATGTATTACAAGGGACTACAGGTTCAGGAAAAACAATAGTTTATTTTAATGCAATTAAAAAAAAACTAAATGAAGGATATCAATCTTTGATTTTACTTCCTGAAATTGGCCTCACAAAAGAATTTGAAAAAAATTTCATTTCTTTTTTTGGTTTTAAACCAGCTATTTGGCATTCATCAGTTACAAAGAAAAATAAAAAGATAATTTGGAGCGGTTTGAAATCAGGAAAGATTAAAGTTGTCATAGGGGCTAGGTCGGCTTTATTTTTACCTTTTAAAAAGTTAGGTCTTATTACAATAGATGAAGAACACGACCAATCCTACAAACAAGATGAGGGTGTAAACTATCATGCTAGAGATATGGCAATATCCAGAGCATCATTTGAAAATATACCTATCAATTTGATATCTGCTGTTCCATCTATAGAAACTTATAAAAATATTAAAGGAAAAAAATTTCATTCATCTAGGTTAACTGAGCGATTTAGAGATGCAAAGTTGCCAGATTATGAAATTATAAAAATAAAAAAAAGTGAAAAAAAAGGAACATTTATTTCAGAGGAATTGATTGAAAAAGTAAAAGATAATTTATCTAGGAATAATCAGGTTTTATTTTTTGTAAATAGAAGAGGCTACTCGCCATTTGTATTATGTAAAAATTGTTTGAAAACTTTTGACTGTCCTTCTTGTTCAATTAATCTTGTTTATCATAAGATAAGAAATAGAGTTTTATGTCATTATTGTGGTTATTCCACAGAAATGGAACGAGACTGCTCCTCAAAGGACTCTAAATGTGATTTTAGCTTTAGTGGTCCGGGCGTGGAAAAAATACTTGAGGAAATTAAAAAGATTTTTCCTGACAAAAACACTTTAATTTTCTCAAGTGACACCATGAATAAAAAGGACTCATCTTCTAAAATCCAAGAGATAATAGATAATAAGATTAATATATTAATTGGTACTCAACTGATTTCAAAAGGTTTTCATTTTCCTAACCTGAACTGTATTATTGTATTGGATATTGATTATTCTTCTAGAGGTTACGATTTAAGAAGTGCTGAAAAAACTGTACAGCTTTACCACCAACTATCAGGTAGAGCCGGTCGAGAAGGAAAGCCTTCGACTGTTTATTTTCAAACAATGAATTTAAACTCAGATTACATATCGCAAATCGTAAATCCTGATCCTTATATTTTTTTGGATAAAGAATTAATTCTGAGGGAAAAGAATTTATTACCTCCTTTTGAGAGATTTATATCAATAATAGTTAGTGCTCAAAATAGCAAAAAATCCGACCAGGCATCATTTGAATTGTCAGAATTTTTAAAAAAAAACCTTAAAGTCAAAATTCTTGGACCAGTAAACGCTCCGATTTATAAAGTAAGAGGGAATTATAGGAATAGGATCTTATTAAGATCTGCAAAGAATATTTCGGCTCAGAAAAACTTAAAAATGGCTCTTAAAAGATTTAATATCCCAAAAGGAATAAAACTTTCAGTTGATGTTGATCCAATAAATTTCAATTAACTGTTATTTTTGTGGCTTTTTTTAAAGCTCATACTTGATCGTTACTTGCCTATATGTTAATTAATCTGAAAATTTATCAGCAAATACAAAGGATCTAACTTGTCTAATTCCCAAACTAAAGCAACAAACAGTTATTCTCAGTCTTTGTTTGAGCTTGCAAAAGAGAATAGTGTGTTAGATGAAATCGAAGCTCAGGCAAAGTCCTTATACAGCGTAATTAAAGATTCTCAGGATTTCTCAACTTTTATAAAAGACCCTACATTCAAACAAGATAAGCAGCTTGAAATTTTTAGTGCAATTTTTGAAAAAGTAAAATTGAACAGCTTATTTATTAAGTTCATAAAATTTCTTATTCATAAAAGAAGAATATTTTTTTTAAAAAACATCTTAAACGATTTTATCACCTATTGTTCAATTCAAAGAGGAGAAGTTAGAGCTGAGCTTGTGTCTTCAAAAAAATTAGATAACTCTCAGATAGAAAAAATTAAAGAGGAAATGACTAAAGACTTTAATTCAAAAATTAACTTAAGTTATAAGGTTGATGAGTCATTGCTTGCTGGAGTAAAAATAAAAATTGGAAGTATTATGATTGATAACTCTTTAAAGAATAAATTAATGAAAATGAAAAACTCAATGAAGGAAGTATAATGGATATTAACCCATCAGAAGTAACAAAAATATTAAAAGAACAAATCAAAAAATTCGGAGATAAATCTGAAGTTACAGAAATTGGTCAAGTTTTATCTGTAGGAGACGGAATAGCAAGAATTTACGGACTCGACAATGTTCAAGCCGGTGAGATGGTAGAATTTGCTGATGGCTCTAAAGGTATGGCGTTGAACTTAGAAAGTGATAACGTTGGAGTAGTTATTTTTGGTGATGATAGAGCAGTTAAAGAAGGTGATACAGTCAAAAGAACTGGAGCGATTGTTGATACACCAGTTGGTAAAGAATTACTTGGAAGAGTTGTTGATGGATTAGGAAACCCAATAGACGGCAAAGGAGCTTTAGACAAAAGTATTAAACGTAGTAGAGTCGAGGTGAAAGCACCAGGAATTATTCCAAGAAAATCTGTCAGCGAACCAATGCAAACAGGTTTAAAATCAATTGATAGTTTGGTTCCAATAGGTAGAGGTCAAAGGGAATTAATTATTGGAGATCGCCAAACAGGAAAAACTGCTGTTGCTATTGATGCTATAATTAATCAAAAAAAGATAAACGCGTCAGGTGATGAAAAACAAAAACTTTATTGTATTTATGTTGCAATAGGTCAAAAACGATCGACTGTTAGGCAGATAGAGAAAACTTTAGAAGAGGCTGGAGCTATGGAATATACAACAATTGTTGCGGCAACAGCTTCAGATGCAGCTCCATTACAATTTTTAGCTCCATACACTGGATGTGCTATGGGTGAATATTTTAGAGACAATGGAATGCATGCTTTAATTATTTATGACGATCTTTCAAAACAAGCAGTAGCCTACAGACAAATGTCACTTCTTTTAAGACGTCCCCCAGGAAGAGAAGCATATCCAGGAGATGTTTTTTATTTACATAGTCGATTACTTGAAAGAGCAGCAAAATTAGGTGACGAACATGGCGGAGGATCATTAACTGCGTTGCCAATCATCGAAACTCAAGCAGGAGACGTATCAGCTTACATACCTACTAACGTAATCTCAATTACTGATGGACAAATATTTTTAGAGACAGAACTATTCAATCAAGGAATAAGACCTGCAATTAATGTTGGCTTATCAGTTTCAAGGGTAGGATCTTCTGCTCAAACAAAAGCTATGAAAAAAGTTTCTGGATCTATGAAACTTGAACTTGCTCAATATAGAGAGATGGCAGCTTTTGCACAGTTTGGATCTGACTTAGATGCATCAACTCAAAAACTTTTAAACAGAGGAGCAAAATTAACTGAATTATTGAAACAAAAACAATATTCTCCAATGACAGTAGCTGAGCAAGTCATTTCTGTCTTTTGTGGTGTAAAAGGTTACTTAGACGATATTCAACAAAAAGATATATCAAAATTTGAGAAAGATATAATTGAGAAATGTAAATCTGAACAACCAGATTTGATAAATTCAATAATTTCATCAGGAAAACTTGAAGAAGATAATGAGAAAAAATTAACGAGTATTATTTTGGATTTAAAGAAAAATTTCGATAAATAATTATGGCTAGTTTAGACGATTTAAAAAAAAGAATAACAAGTGTAAAATCTACACAAAAAATTACAAAAGCAATGAAAATGGTTGCAGCTGCAAAGCTTAGAAAAGCTCAGGAAAGTGCTGAAAAAGGAAGGCCTTACTCTGATAAGATGCATAATATAATCTTAAATTTGTCTAAGAATATAAATGATAAGGAAAATGCACCAAAGCTTTTAGCTGGCTCAGGTAAAGATAATGTGCATCTCTGTGTGGTAATGACCTCTGACAGAGGTTTATGTGGAGGTTTTAATTCAAACATCACCAAAAAAGCAAAGTCCTATTTCAAAAAAATATTAGATAGTGGTAAAGAGCTTAAGATAGTAACTGTTGGATCAAAAGGATTTGACCAACTTAAAAGAGCTTATAAAGAGCATATAATTGAGAATATTTCTTTCAAAGAATCTAAAAATGTAAATTTTTTTGATGCTGATAAAGTAGGAAAGATGATAATTGAGAAATTTGAGAAAGGAGAATTCGATGTTTGCACAATCTTCTTTAATAAATTCAAAAATGTTATTACCCAAATACCTCAAGAACAACAAATTATCCCATTAAAATCAGAGAAATCAGACGATAAAAATGATGTTATTAATTACGAGTTTGAGCCCGAAGAGGATGAAATATTAAATAACTTGTTACCAAAGAATATTTCAACACAAATTTTTAAAGCAATGTTGGAGAATTCGGCTAGTGAACAAGGATCAAGAATGAGTGCAATGGATAATGCGACAAGAAATGCCGGGGAAATGGTTGAGAAACTCACAATTGAATATAATAGAAGTCGACAAGCAGCTATTACAAAAGAATTAATTGAAATAATATCAGGAGCAGAAAGTTTATAATATGAGAAAAGGAAAAATAACTCAAATCATCGGAGCAGTTGTCGATGTAAGTTTTGAAGGAGAGT
Source organism: uncultured Pelagibacteraceae bacterium (assembly GCA_902566755.1). GTDB lineage: Bacteria > Pseudomonadota > Alphaproteobacteria > Pelagibacterales > Pelagibacteraceae > Pelagibacter. Next base: position 8,682 of record CACFJR010000005.1, on the reverse strand, counting down.
TACCCGAGATTTTAACTGCACTAGAATGTAAAAATGCTGGGAACAGGTTAGTTTTAGAAGTAGCCCAACATTTGGGAGAGTCTAGTGTGAGAACCATTGCTATGGACTCTACAGAGGGTCTTAAAAGGGGAGATGAAGTAACAGATACAGGTGCACCAATTAAAGTACCAGTTGGACCAGAAACTTTAGGAAGAATTATAAATGTCATTGGCGAACCTATTGATGAAAAGGGTGATGTTAAGAGTAAAGAAAATTGGCCGATTCATAGAGCGGCCCCAGAATTTAATGATCAATCTACAGAGACTGAAATATTAGTTACAGGTATTAAAGTAATTGATCTTTTAGCGCCATATGCAAAGGGTGGAAAAATTGGATTATTTGGTGGCGCAGGTGTTGGAAAGACTGTTTTAATTATGGAATTGATAAATAACGTTGCTAAAGCACATGGTGGCTTTTCGGTTTTTGCAGGTGTAGGGGAAAGAACTAGAGAAGGAAATGACCTTTATCATGAGATGATCGACTCAGGAGTAATTAAGCCAGAAGGCAAAGGTTCAAAAGCTGCATTAGTCTATGGTCAAATGAACGAGCCACCAGGAGCAAGAGCAAGGGTCGCGTTAACTGGATTGACTGTTGCTGAATATTTTAGAGATCAAGAAGGCCAAGACGTATTATTTTTCGTTGATAATATTTTTAGATTTACGCAAGCTGGTTCAGAAGTTTCTGCATTATTAGGCAGGATACCTTCCGCTGTTGGATATCAACCAACTCTTGCTACCGATATGGGCAATTTACAAGAGAGAATTACGACGACAAACAAGGGCTCAATTACTTCAGTACAAGCGATTTATGTGCCTGCAGATGACCTAACTGACCCTGCACCAGCAACATCTTTTGCTCACTTAGATGCAACAACAGTATTATCGAGACAAATAGCAGAAATAGGTATTTATCCTGCAGTTGATCCTTTAGACTCTACTTCAAGAATACTAGATCCAAGGATTGTTGGTGATGAACATTATAGAGTAGCTAGAGAAGTACAAAAAGTGCTTCAGACCTACAAATCTTTACAAGATATCATTGCAATTCTCGGAATGGATGAACTATCCGAAGAGGACAAATTAATTGTAGCCAGAGCTAGAAAAATACAAAGATTTTTATCTCAACCATTCTTTGTCGCAGAGGTTTTTACTGGATCACCTGGAAAATTAGTAGATCTAGACTCAACTATAAAAGGGTTTGATGCAATTTGTAAAGGTGAATATGATCATCTTCCTGAGGCAGCGTTTTATATGGTTGGTTCTATCGAAGAGGCCATTGAGAAAGCTAAAAAAATGGAGAAAGAAGCCGCTGCATAATGTCAGATTCGTTTAACTTAGAAATTGTTAATCCAGAAAATTTATTCCTTTCTTTAGATAATGTATCTGAGGTAGTGGTACCTGCGTTTGAAGGTGATATGGGTATTTTGAAAGATCACATATCTATAATTTCATTTTTAAAACCTGGAATAGTCAAGGTTTTTACAGGCAATGAAGTAAAAGAATTATATGTAGAAGATGGAATTATTGAATTTAGTGAAAATTCTTTATCAATTCTTACCAGCAGAATCATCGACATTAAAGAAATAAAAAAAGACGATTTAAGCTCGATGATTAATGAGGCCAATGAAACTTTAAAAGATGAAAATTTAGACGATCAAAAAAGATTTATAGCAAATCAAAAAATTGATGTTTTGAATAGACTCAATTAGTTTATTTTAAAATATCTAGCACTTTTTTTTTAACTTCATTATAAACATCTAATTTGAAATCAACCACATTTTTCGTAATATCTTCAAGGTTTATCCATTTCCACTCTAAGAACTCAGGCTTTTTGGTTTTTATATTTATTTCATTATCACTACCTAGAAATCTCATACAAAACCACTTTTGTATTTGACCTTTGTATTTTCCTTTCCATATAATTCCTAAGAGATTTTGAGGAAGCAGATAAGTTTGAAAACCTTCCAACTCTTTAATCAATTTAACGTTTGTTATACTCGTTTCTTCTTCTAACTCTCTTGTAGCTGCATCAAGATAACTCTCATTTTCATCAATTCCACCCTGAGGCATTTGCCAATAATTGTTTGGATTATCTATTCTTTTTGCTACAAAGACTTCGTTGCTTTGATTAAGTAAAACGATGCCCACTCCTTTTCTAAGTGGCAACTTTTTAAACTTATCAAGCATCTATCCTGCTAAAAGTTTACGTGCAAAGTTTAATTGATTGTCGGTTTCTGTATCAATTCGAAAATCATTTTCTTCTTCTTCAATTGATATATCTGGAGCTACACCAACCTCTGAAATTGATTTTCCTGAAGGTAAATAATATTTTGAAATTGTTAGTCTTATTGCTCCCTCATTTTTAAGAGGAATTATTGATTGAACAGAACCTTTGCCATATGTACTTTCACCAACCAAAACTGCTCTTTTGTGATCCTTTAATGCTCCCGCAACTATTTCTGATGCTGACGCAGACCCATTATTAATTAAAACTACAAGAGTTTTACCATTTATTAAATCTCCACTACTCGCAAACCATTTTCTATTTTCACTTTTTTGTCGGCCCTTGGTCGATACAATTTCTCCATCCTCAAGAAAAAAATCTGATATTTTAATTGCTTGAGATAATAATCCTCCTGGATTATTACGTAAGTCAAGGATATAGCTTTCTATTTTTTTATCTCGTTTAAATTTTTTAATCTCAGTTTTGATTTGACTACCACTATTTTCATTAAACGATGTCAATCTTAAATAACCAATTTTCTTATCATAAGTTTTTGATTTCACTGATGCGATTTGAATAATTTCTCTTGTAATATTAAAAATTAATGATTTCTTTTTCCCAATTCTTCTAACTGTAATTTCGATACTACTTCCAACCGGTCCTCTCATTAAATCAACAGCTTCAGTCAAGGTCTTTCCTTGTACTTGCGTGTCATTTATTTTCACTATGTAATCACCTGCTTTAACACCAGCTTTGTCAGCTGGAGAATTATCTATTGGAGAAATTACTTTTACAACACCTGCTTCCATACCGACTTCAATTCCTAATCCTCCAAATTTACCACTTGTTTCGGTTTCCATTTGTTTAAGATCCTCTGGTGATAAATATGCAGAATATGGGTCAAGCGATCTTAAGACACCATCAATTGCAGCGTCCATTGCTTCAGCTTGATCTATCTCTTCAACATATTCTTTGTTGACTTTATCAAGCACTTCTCCAAATAAATCTACTTTATCGTAAATGTTATCATTGTTTGAAAATGCAAGTGTAAACGTATGAAAAATTATGATTATAAAAATAATTATTTTCATTAAACAATAACTTTCTCTTTTGGAATTAATTCAGACCAAATTTTTTCCAATTCATAAAATTTTCTTTTTTCTGGATTAAAAATATGAACTACAATGTCAATTCCATCTACTAGTTTCCACTCAGCACTATTTTTTCCCTCAATTTTACAATTTTTTAAACCGTTAGTTTTAAATTTTTCCAAAACTTGTTCAGAAAGAGATTGGATATGTCTAGAAGACGTTCCGCTTGCAACAATCATATAGTCAGCTATTGAGGATTTATCTTTAAGATCTATAGATACTATTTCTAAAGCCTTATTACTATCGAGTGTTTTGATGATGATTTTTTTTAAGTCTAAGTTTTCGGCCATTAATTATTTACCTTATCAAATATTTCTTATTTGAGAAGATGAAATATTTACCTTATTAAAACTTATGTATTTTAGACCCCTTTTTTTTAAGTTCTTATAAGCCACTGATTCCTTTGATCTTTTTTTGTACCCGCTTCTATCAAAAACTAAAATTTTTGCCAACTTTCCAATTTTAGACCAATTATTCCATTTATGAAAATTTATGAGATTATCAGCTCCCATTATAAAAAAAATTTCGTTACTACGATTCCTTTTAAAAAATTTTATAAGCTTAATTGTTTTATTAGATTTAATTTTTTTTTCATAAAAACCAACAGTCACATACTTTGTTTTTTTTGTTAAATTATTTGCAATTTGAACTCTTTTTTTAAGGCTATAAAAACTTTTACTTTTAAAAGGGTTTTTTTCAGTAATAGCCCATACAATTTTGTCTAATTTGAATAATTTTTTAGCAACTTTAGAAATTTTTAAATGCCCTTTGTGAGCAGGATCAAAAGTTCCGCCAAGAATACCTAGTCTAACTTTTTTATCAAGATCGTATTTGGCCATTTCCTATTACTTCATATTTATAAGATACAAGTTGATTTAAACCAACAGGACCTCTAGGTGGTAATTTATTAGTTGATATACCTACTTCACCACCGAAGCCAAGTTCAGCTCCGTCTGCAAATTGAGTCGATGAATTATGAATTAATATTGAACTTTTCACATTTTCAAAAAAGTATTTTGTATTTTTTTTATTATTAGAAATAATTGCCTCAGTATGTGAGGTGCCATATTTATTAATGTGTTCGACGGCATCCTCTACATTGTTGACTTTTTTAACAGAAATTTTTAATGACAAGTATTCGGTCGACCAATCTTTTGGTGTTGCTTTATGAATTTTTCTTGGAGAAATTTTTCTGATAGTGTCGTCAGCATATATCTCACAATTATTTTTTAATAAATCATTAATAATTAATTTGATTTTTTCGCTAGATAGTTTTCTATGAACAAGCAATGTCTCTGTAGCACCACAAATTCCAGGGTTTCTTAATTTTGCATTTAATATGATTTTACTTGCCATTTTGTGATTTACGTTTTCATCTACAAATGTATGACACAAACCTTCAAGATGTCCTATGGTGGGTATATTTGAATATTTTTTAACCTTTTTTACTAGATTTTTGCCGCCTCTCGGAATTATTACATCTATGTAAGACTCCATTTTAGACAATAAAAAATCTACCGCTTTTCTATTTTTTTTTTCAATAAATTGAACATAATTTACATCTACCTTATTTTTCTTAAGAGCTTTTCTGAATAAGTTTGAGATAATTTTATTAGAATTGAAAGCCTCTGAACCGCCCTTTAATATTACACTATTTCCAGATTTAAAACATAAGGATGAGACGTCTGAAGTTACGTTTGGTCTACTTTCATAAATAACGCCAATTACCCCAATAGGAATAGTAACTTTCTTAACTTTTAATTTGTTAGGTCGACTCCATTTAGAAACCACTCTATTTACTGGATCTTTGAGTTTAATTATTTCCAATACAGATTTTTTGATACCTTTAATCTTTTTATCGTTAAGTTCTAATCTGTTTATTAAATTAATATCAAGTTTTTTTTGTCTAGCAATCTTCAGGTCCTTTAAATTTTCTCTTAAAATTTTGTCATTATATTTAGTTAATAACATTACATAATCTTTTAAAATTTTATTTTTTTTTTCTTTATTAATAATTTTTGATCCTGCTCTAACTGCATTTATTCCAATTCTATTTAAATAATTTTTCATTTACTAAATCCCACCATATCATCTTTATGAACTACTTCAGACTTAGTTTTATACCCTAATATTTTATTAATCTTGTCAGAATGTTGCCCTTTAATCTTACTTATCTCTTCAGATGAGAAAGAGCTTAAACCTCTTCCTAATTCAAAATTTTTCTCATCTACAATTTTTATATGATCCCCTTTATCAAAGTTACCTTTTATATTTTTAATTCCAGCTGCAAGAAGACTTTTTCCTTTTTTAAGAGCTATAATAGCTCCATTGTCTATCATCAACTCACCTTTTGGTGAGACAGAGCTTGCTATCCACTTCTTTCTTGCATCTAATTTTGAAATTTCTGGCAAAAACCATGTGCACTCTTTGGACAAATTAATATGTTTTAATGGGTTTAATATTAAACCACTTGAGATCACCATTTTACATCCTGCTAAACCACATATCTTTGCAGCTTCAATTTTAGTTAACATACCACCTGATCCGTATTCACCAGTTGTTTTATTTGCAATTTTAAATACATTCTCATCAATTTTTTTCACCACTTTAATTAACTTTGCATCTTTATGAACTTTAGGATTTTTATTATAAAGCCCCCTAACATCTGAAAGTAGAATAAGACAATCAGCATTAGATATTTGGGCAACTCTTGAAGCAAGTCTGTCATTATCACCATATTTTATTTCTGATGTAGCGATACTATCATTTTCGTTTACCACCGGTATAAAACCAATATCAAAAAGATTGTCCAATGTTCTTCTTGCATTTATGGCTCTTCTTCTTACTTCAGTGTCCTCAAGAGTAATTAATATTTGAGATATATCCATTTTCTTTTTAGAGAAGTTTTTTTTCAATAGATTCATTAACTCTATTTGACCTATTGATGCGACGGCTTGGCTTTTATCAATTTTAAGATTTTTTTTATCAAGATTAAGTTTTTTACATCCTAAAGCTATCGCTCCTGAACTTACAATTATAATTTTTTTACCTGCTTTTTTGAAACCCTCGATATCCTTTACAAAACTATCTAGCCATTTACTTCTAATCTTTTTTTTCTCATCAATTATTAATGATGATCCAATTTTAATAACTATTGTGTTTAATTTATCAAAATACATATTCTAATAGTTTCGATTTAATCTTTGAAATTTTCGATTTATCTAAGGTAGATAAATCATAAATTTTTTTCTTGATTTTGCTGCTTAAAATTTTCTTTTTTGAATCTAAATTTTTTTTATCAATAAGATCAATTTTGTTAAGCACAATTATCTCATTTTTTTTTAAAAGAGATTTACTATATTTACCTAACTCAGCTCTTATTTGTTTATATGAATTTATTAAATCTTTTTCTGTTACATCAATTAAATGAAGCAAGGTTTTACACCTTTCAATATGTTTTAAAAATTTTGTTCCTAAACCCACACCTTTGTGAGCGCCTTCTATTAGTCCAGGGATATCTGCTAAAGTAATTTCTTTATCATCATATACAGCAACACCCAAATTAGGGTTTAGGGTTGTAAATTTATAATTTGCAATTTTTGGGTTTGCGCTTGTTATTGATGCTAGTAAACTTGATTTACCTGCATTAGGTAATCCTATAATTCCTATGTCTGCAATAGTTTTTAATTGCAACCATATCCAAAAATCTTCCCCCTTAAGCCCTTTAGTAAATTTACGTGGCGCTCTGTTTGTTGAAGATTTAAATCTCGTATTCCCAAAACCACCCTTTCCACCTATTGCGGCTGTATATTCTTCTTTTTCTTTTTTAAAATCGAAAATTAAAGTTTTATTATCTTCTTCGAAAACTTGCGTTCCAATCGGAACTTTTAAGTATAAATTATCTCCACCTTTTCCAGTTTGATTTTTTCCTTTTCCATCACCACCTCTTTCAGCTTTGAAATGTTGTTGATATCTATAATCTATCAAAGTATTTAAGTTTCTCTCAGAGACAAGTACTACTGATCCACCTTTTCCACCATCGCCTCCATCAGGGCCACCAAACTCTATAAATTTTTCTCTTCTAAAACTTGGAGATCCAGATCCACCGTCGCCAGCTTTAATATATATCTTCACTTGATCTAAAAATTTCATAAAACAACAGGGTAAGTTGTTTGGATATTAATTGGGTTTAACTGAAACGTAAGTCCTATCAGACTTTGATTTTTTGAAAATAACTTTCCCTTTTATTACCGAAAAGATGGAATGATCTTTCCCCATGCCAACATTTTGTCCAGGAAAAATTTTTGTTCCCCTTTGTCTAACAATAATATTCCCAGGCACTACAAACTGACCCCCATACTTTTTGACTCCTAGACGTCTGCCCGCACTATCTCTTCCGTTCCTTGACGATCCACCTGCTTTTTTTGTAGCCATTATTTAATTTTAATTGTTGTTTTTTTCTCTTCTTTTTTTTTACTTACTTTAGTAATTTTCTCCGCTTCAGACAAGATCTTTCCATCTTTTGACATAATTTTGTTTACTCTAATTAATGAGAATTGTTGCCTGTGACCGTTTTTTCTTCTTGAATTTTTACGTCTACGTTTTTTAAATATTAAAACAGTTCTATTTTTTGAATTTTTTAATAATTCAGCCTCAACTTTTGCACCAGAAACAACAGGGTTACCTAACTCAATATTTTTGTCATCTCCGTAAGCCAAAATCTCTTTGAACTCTATTTTACTATTTGGCTTACCTTCTGGAAATTTTTCAATTTTCAAAATTTCTCCAGCTTTGACTTTGTACTGTTTTCCACCTGTTTGTATGACTGCAAATGACATAATAGTTTTTTTAAATTATGCTGCAATATAGTTCTAAGGTATTTTTAGTCAAGTTATATCGATTAAAAATTATCCTTTAAATCCCTTAATTTTGAAAATTCTTTCTGATTTTTTGCCTTTAAGAAAATGTTACAGTTCAATTCATCTTTTATTGTAGATGGCACAGAAGGAAAACCACTTTCCAATTTTTTTTTAATATCAAGAATCTTTTTTTTAAGTTCAGAATTGTCTTGATCAAATCTTTGACAAAAAATTGCATTATTCAATGTATATTCGTGTCCAAAGTATATGTTTGTTTCAGGAGGTAAAACTTTTAATCTTAATAATGAATTAAACATATCTTCGTAGCTCCCCTCAAAAATTCTTCCACAACCCAAAGAAAACAATGTATCTCCAGTAAAAACTGTTTTTTCATTAAAAAAATGAAAGCA